>NZ_JAMPQD010000031.1:0-23976 GCF_028482245.1 Providencia sp. PROV129 | reverse complement strand
GTTGTTGGCTTCACTCGGCTACTTGGGTCACATACTTGTGTATGCTCCCCAAGCTATCCTCATTTGCCGCCTAGCCACAACACAAACTATTTAGAAAATTATGTGTTTAGTAAAACAATAACTTAACTCGTATAAACTCGATAGCGTAATGATGCAAGAACGAGAACTACACTTGAAATAGTGAGCACTAAACCTAAGTGTTGGCTCCAACCTGCAACCACCAGCCCGATAGCGAGTCCAAAATAATAAAGTAATCCTAAAATTGCGCCTGCAGTGCCTTTTCGGTCGCTATAACGGTTTAAGGCGTGAGCAAGAATGTTCGGGATCGCAATCCCATAGCCAATTACCACGCCGATTACGGGTAAAACGAACCAAACAGAATCCATTAGAGCAAAAACTAAACAGCCACTAACAAAAGAAATGACACTTGATAGTTTAACAAGTTGCTCAGATGTGTGTTTTTTAGCCAATAAATGACGGTTAATCATCGATCCTAAACCCACACCAAGCGCCAATAAAATTCCCGTGAGGCCAAACTGTTGTTGAGTGAGCATTAATTGTTCAAAACTGAAAGGAGCCAGCTGATAATAGCTAAATAAATTAATGTTGAAAAATGCTATCAAGATCACATTTCTCATAATCTCTTTATCCGTGATCATCCGTAAAAATGTCTCAACAAATGGGACTTTGATCACATTTTCTGGGCGTGTTTCAGGTAATCGATATATTGACCACAGTAAAAGTACGACAGCTAAAATAGCTAAACCAATAAAAACACCACGATAACCTCCCAAACTGACGAGGCCCGCACCCGATAACATACCTAATGCAGGGCTAATGGCTAATGCGACGCCCATAACTGAAAAAACTCTAGCTAATTCATGACCTTGATAACTATCACGCATTGCAGTTTGTGTACCAATTGAACCCACAGCGGCACCAAAGGCGGCTAACATCCGTAGCAGTAGCAATAAGTAAAATTGACTAATGAGTAAGGCACCAATTGAGGCAATCCCATAAACCAGTAAACCCGCTAAAATCGTTGGACGGCGGCCAACTGTGTCACAGGTTCTACCCCAAAATACAACGCCCAATGCAAAAGCAAAGAAATAGAGAGAAAGCGTCTGTGAAGCTTGTTCTGCATTGACAGAAAAAGCGCTCGCAATGTCCGTCAGTGCAGGACTGTAGATGGTTTCTACAATTTGTGGGAACATCATTAAGGCCACAGCCAGCCATAATGAAAGAGAGTGTTTCATATTCATTTTCCTACCCTGTGTAATAAAAAATAACGGTCTAAACCTTTAATGGTGGGCAGTTTAGTGGTAATTTTGATGTCTTATTACAATAATAAAGACTATAAATATCAAAAAAAGGACATTTATGGCATGGTTAAATCAAACGGATGAGTTTCAAACACATTGGTATCCAGCCCCTGTTTTAGGAATTGCTGCGCAGATGGGGCAGCACGATTCTGGCACGCATACCCATGAAATGGGGCAGCTTTTGTTTACTCAGCAAGGGTGCATTCGTATATCCCTCGAAAAGCACCTCTCTTTGCTTCCTCCTGGTAGGGTTGCGTGGATCCCACCATATGTTCGCCATCGCGCACAAATGCGTGCATCAGTGGGGTACCGGTCAATTTATCTCAGTGAAGAATATGCTCAAAAAGTCGGAAACGAAGTGGTCATTTTGAGTATTTCGCCGCTGTTAAGGGAGTTATTAGAGCGTATTGCTATCTCTCCTTTTGACAGTGATTGGCAAACGGGAAGGTTAGCCAATTTATTACCTGTTTTTATTGATGAGCTACAAGCTGCGACAACTGAACCCACTTTGCTTTCTTTACCGCAAGATAGGCGCTTGAAACACCTGGATATCGAGCAATTACCCCCGAATTTGAGCCAACTTGCTCAAATTGTTGGTGCGAGTGAAAAGACAATAACGCGTGTTTTTTTGAAAGAAACAGGCATGACATATCAGTCATGGCGCCAACAATGGCGGTTTATTAAAGCGATTGAATTATTAGCACAAGAAAAGCCATATCACTTTATTACTCAAGAACTTGGACTTACCAGTGACAGCGCGTTTATTAGTTTTTTTCGTAAAATGAGCGGAATGACACCAAGAGAGTATCAACAGTAGGAAATGTTGTGGTTATATAAACAAAAAAGACCTTGAAAAATCAAGGTCTTGCTTTACGTAGGGATTGGAATTTATCGAAATATTATTTTTTTGCTAATTCAGAGTTGAATTCACGTTTGTCATAACCGGTATACAGCTGGCGAGGACGTGCAATCTTCAGGCCGTCATCATGCATTTCGTTCCAGTGTGCAATCCAACCAATAGTACGCGCAATGGCGAAGATCACAGTGAACATGGAAGATGGAATACCCATTGCTTTCAAGATGATACCTGAGTAGAAGTCAACGTTCGGGTACAGTTTCTTCTCAATGAAGTACGGGTCGTTCAGTGCAATACGCTCCAGTTCCATTGCGACTTCTAGTAAGCTGTCGTTCAAGCCCAGTTCATTTAGAACTTCGTGGCAAGTTTCACGCATTACAGTGGCACGTGGGTCGTGGTTTTTGTAGACGCGGTGACCAAAGCCCATCAGTCGGAAAGAGTCATTTTTGTCTTTCGCACGTTCGATAAACGCAGGAATGTGCTCAACAGTCTGAATTTCTTCCAGCATGCGTAAGCAAGCTTCGTTAGCACCACCGTGTGCAGGCCCCCATAGAGACGCGATACCCGCTGCGATACAAGCAAATGGGTTTGCACCCGATGAACCCGCAGTACGTACGGTTGACGTTGATGCATTTTGTTCGTGGTCAGCGTGCAGAATTAAAATGCGATCCATTGCACGTTCAAGAACTGGATTTACCGTATATTCTTCACATGGTGTAGAGAACATCATGTGCAAGAAATTACCCGCGTATGACAGATCATTACGTGGATAAACAAAAGGTTGGCCAATTGAATATTTATAACACATTGCTGCAACAGTTGGCATTTTGGACAGCAAACGATAAGCCGTAATTTCACGGTGACGAGGGTTATTAACATCTAACGCATCGTGATAGAATGCCGCCAGAGCACCTGTTACACCACATAATACAGCCATTGGATGTGAGTCACGGCGGAAACCATTAAGCATGCGTGTAATTTGCTCATGGATCATGGTATGGCGAGTCACCGTATTTTTAAATACGTCGTATTGTTCTTGAGTCGGTGCTTCACCGTACAGCAGGATATAACAGACTTCGAGATAAGAGGCTTCAGTTGCGAGTTGGTCGATAGGGAAACCACGGTGCAGTAGAATACCTTTATCACCATCAATATAGGTGATTTTTGATTCACAGGATGCAGTAGAAGTAAAACCAGGGTCGTAGGTAAAGAACCCTTTTGAACCTAAAGTTCGGACATCGATAACGTCTTGACCAATCGTAGGGCTTAAAATATCGAGTTCAATGTCACCCGCACTACCAGTCATTAGCTTAGCTTTGTTATCAGCCATTTACGGTCTCCTTAGCGCTTGATAATCGACACCCAACAACCCAGAAACCCAGCGTTATACTGTGTCTTCGTGCATTGTTCTACCGGTATGCTTTGGAAATCAGCTCGCTATCACATAAAACCTGAAATCTGACGACCGACGACAATGTAATTAGGTTGTTTATGAGTGTGTAGATGTTATGTTCTTTTTGTTGTTTTCCCTACAATATCATTATTTGTGGTAAGAGGAACAACTTTCATAACTTTTGTTATTAATACCCATCATAGTTCAAATTGTGGAGTATCTAACATTGCAACATTTACGTTTTTATTTTTACGGTGAAGTGTCAACCACACCGTTAAGATAATTCTGCCAGACCTATATGTAAGATAAATGTTGAATCATTGTCAAATAACATAAGCACATTTATACAAAATGTTTAAATCGTGATCCTTCTCACTGTTCGGGCTAAATGTCTCCAAACATTTTGTGTGGGAATTGTAATGGCATTGTGAAGACTTTATACTAGCGGCAGGTCTCCGGATTACCCTGTAGTAGGAGTTCCCAGCGTGATCAGCATGCAACTTTATTTAAACATGATGGATTAGAGTTTGTGTTAAGTTGCATTTTGTACCCCTGTCGCTGTCTGATTTCCACCCCAGGTCCGGAGGATGGAAAATAATAAAGAGCTGTGTGGGCAAAATTGTGAAAAAACAAAGACCTGTCAACCTTGATTTGCAGACGATTCACTTCCCGATCACTGCAATATCTTCGATCTTGCACCGTGTCTCTGGCGTCATTACTCTCATCGCAGTTGGTATTCTGCTTTGGTTGTTAGGGACATCTCTCTCCTCTCCAGAAGGTTTTCAATACGCGTCTGAAATAATGACTGGCTTTTTTGCTAAGTTCATTCTTTGGGGCATCCTGACTGCATTGGCTTACCATATCTGTGGTGGTATCCGTCATATGTTAATGGATTTCGGCTGTGTTGATGAAACCCTTGCTGCTGGTAACTCATCTGCAAAAATTACATTTGTTATTACCGTAATTCTGGCAATTCTGGCGGGGATCTTAGTATGGTAAGTAATGCATCAGCTTTAGGCCGTACTGGTATCCAGGACTGGCTGTTAATCCGTGGCTCTGCGATTATCATTGCACTCTACGTACTCTACATTGTTGGTTTTGTTGCGATTAACGACATTACCTATGAAGTCTGGCGCGGTTTCTTTGCCTCCTCTGTGACGAAAGTATTCACTATCCTCACTTTGTTCTCGATTCTTGTGCATGCATGGATTGGCATGTGGCAAGTGCTGACTGACTATGTTAAGCCGCTGGCAATTCGCTTAGTGCTGCAACTGGCTATCATTGTAGGTCTGTTGGCTTATTTAATTTACGGAACAATTGTTGTGTGGGGTGCATAAAATGAATCTGCCAATCAGAGAGTTTGACGCTATCGTTATCGGTGCTGGCGGTGCAGGTATGCGCGCAGCACTTCAAATTTCACAGATGGGCCTATCTTGTGCACTTCTGTCAAAAGTCTTTCCAACCCGTTCTCACACTGTATCCGCGCAAGGCGGTATCACGGTTGCATTAGGTAACACGCACCCTGATAACTGGGAATGGCACATGTACGATACCGTAAAAGGTTCCGACTACATCGGTGACCAAGACGCTATCGAATATATGTGTAAGACAGGCCCAGAAGCTATCCTCGAATTAGAACATATGGGGTTACCTTTCTCGCGCCTTGATGATGGAAGCATTTATCAACGTCCATTTGGTGGCCAATCTAAAAACTTCGGTGGCGAGCAAGCCGCGCGTACTGCAGCTGCAGCTGACCGTACAGGGCACGCACTATTACATACGCTGTATCAGCAGAACTTAAAAAACCACACCACCATTTTTTCTGAGTGGTATGCCCTTGATTTAGTTAAAAACCAAGATGGCGATATTGTAGGTTGTACTGCAATTTGTATGGAAACAGGCGAACTCGTTTACTTCAAAGCGAAAGCCACCATCCTGGCAACAGGTGGTGCAGGCCGTATTTACCAATCAACCACCAATGCCCATATCAATACAGGTGATGGTGTGGGGATGGCAGCGCGTGCTGGTGTGCCACTACAAGATATGGAAATGTGGCAATTCCACCCAACGGGTATTGCAGGGGCTGGGGTTCTGGTCACTGAAGGTTGCCGTGGTGAAGGTGGTTACTTGCTGAATAAAGACGGTGAGCGCTTCATGGAGCGTTACGCACCAAACGCGAAAGACCTTGCAGGTCGTGATGTTGTTGCACGTTCAATCATGATTGAAATTCGTGAAGGCCGTGGTTGTGATGGTCCTTGGGGGCCACATGCTAAGCTGAAATTGGACCACTTAGGGAAAGAGGTTCTGGAATCACGTTTACCGGGTATCCTTGAGTTATCACGTACCTTTGCGCACGTTGACCCAATAAAAGAGCCAATCCCAGTTATTCCAACATGCCACTACATGATGGGCGGTATTCCAACGAAAGTTACTGGCCAAGCGATTCGCTATAATGAAAAAGGCGAAGATGAAGTTATTCCAGGTCTGTTTGCTGTTGGTGAAATTGCTTGTGTATCAGTACACGGCGCTAACCGCTTAGGCGGTAACTCACTGCTTGACTTAGTGGTATTCGGTCGCTCTGCGGGTCTGCACCTGAAAGAATCCATCATGGAACAAGGTTCAATGCGTGATGCTTCTGAGTCTGACATCGATGCAGCAATGACTCGCTTTAATCGTTGGGAAGGTGCACGCACAGGCGAAGATCCAACCGAAATCCGTAAAGCACTGCAAACCTGTATGCAGCATAACTTCTCAGTATTCCGTGAAGGTGATGCAATGGCGAAAGGTTTAGAAGAACTAAAAGTGATTCGCGAACGCCTGCAAAATGCACGCCTTGATGATACGTCAACGGAGTTTAATACGCAGCGTATCGAATGTTTAGAATTGGATAACCTGATGGAAACCGCTTATGCAACTGCACAAGCAGCAAACTTCCGTACAGAAAGTCGTGGGGCGCATAGCCGCTTTGACTATCCAGAGCGTGATGATGCGAATTGGTTATGTCACTCATTGTATTTACCGCAATCTGAAACGATGACGCGTCGTGAAGTCAACATGCAACCAAAATTGCGTGAAGCCTTCCCACCGAAAATTCGTACCTACTAATGCGTGGTGTTAATCCAGTTGCGGAGAAATAAACTATGAAATTACAATTTTCGATTTATCGCTACAATCCTGATGTGGACAACGCACCACGTATGCAAGATTACACGCTAGAAGTGCCAGAAGGGCGTGACATGATGTTGCTGGATGCGTTAATCCAAATCAAAGAGCAAGACCCAACATTATCCTTCCGCCGTTCTTGCCGAGAAGGGGTATGTGGTTCTGATGGTCTGAACATGAACGGTAAAAACGGCTTGGCTTGTATCACGCCATTGTCTGCTTTAATTCGTGGTGGGAAGAAAATTGTCATTCGTCCGTTGCCAGGTCTGCCTGTTGTGCGTGACCTGATCATCGACATGACTCAGTTCTACACTCAATACGAAAAAATCCGTCCATATCTGATTAACGATAACAAAAATCCGCCAGCGCGTGAGAATTTACAAACTCCTGCACAACGTGAAAAACTCGATGGTTTATACGAGTGCATCTTGTGTGCATGTTGTTCGACTTCTTGCCCATCTTTCTGGTGGAATCCGGACAAATTTATTGGTCCAGCAGGCCTGTTAGCGGCGTATCGTTTCTTGATTGATAGCCGTGATACTGAAACCGATTCTCGATTAGATGATCTGAACGACGCTTTCAGTGTTTTCCGCTGTCATAGCATCATGAATTGTGTCAATGTATGCCCTAAAGGACTAAATCCAACAAAAGCTATTGGTCATATTAAATCTATGTTGCTAAAGCATAGCGCTTAATAGCTAAATTTAACCCGCAGTGCCTTGGTACTGCGGGCTAAAGTGAAAATAGCACGAAATAAAAACATAAGTTAAAAATAAAGCGTAAAGTAAATTCAAGATTTTGATTTAAATAGCGCTTAAGGTCACAAAAGCGCGAAAACCAAATATCCTTAAAGGTCATCAGAAAGTAACATTGTCATCAATAAAACGTAGCATTAAATAAAAACGTTGTAACAACAAAAGCGCAAAAAAGTGAACGTAACAAAAGCAACAGTAAAAAGTAAAAAAAATAGCCAACTGCAAAAGATGAAGAAGACGAAAGCGTAATCTTAGGGGCCTTTAAAAACCGTAGCCAGTTTTTAAAGGTTCCTTAAAAGGGAAACCCTTACTGATAAAGGGCCTCCCAAAGAGAGAACATGCATAAAGCACGTCCAAGAGAACCTTTATCGAGGTCGCTTAAATGCGACGATTAGTTAACCACGGCGAAAACTAAAGCTTATAAAGCTTAAGGGATCACAATGCAGAACGGCGTAATGAAGGACTGGCTGGATTCAAGCTTTCTGGCAGGCGCGAACCAGACATATATAGAACAGCTCTATGAAGATTATCTGACTGACCCTAACTCTGTCGATGCCGAGTGGAAAGCCATTTTTGAGCAACTACCTGGTGCAGCCCTCGGCACTAGCGGTGAGCAATTCCACTCCCAAGCGCGCGATTACTTCCGTCGCTTAGCAAAAGACTCTACACGTTATCACACCTCTGTTAGCGATCCAGCTATCGACGCAAAACAAGTTAAAGTTTTGCAGTTAATTAATGCATTCCGCTTTCGCGGACACCAAAATGCTAACCTTGACCCGTTAGGGCTTTGGAAACGTGAATCTGTTCCAGATTTGGACCCAGCGTTTCATAACTTAACGAAAGAAGATTTCAACGAAACCTTCAACGTCGGTTCTTTTGCTATCGGCAAAGAAACCATGAAACTCAGCGAGCTATATGACAACCTGAAACGCATTTACTGCGGTTCAATCGGTGCGGAATATATGCACATCACGAATACAGAAGAAAAACGTTGGATTCAACAACGCCTTGAGTCTGTTGATGTGTCTAAAATTTTCTCTGCGGATGAGAAAAAACGTTTCCTGTCTGAGTTAACTGCGGCTGAAGGTCTTGAGCGTTACATCGGGGCTAAATTCCCAGGTGCAAAACGTTTCTCATTGGAAGGTGGTGATTCACTGATCCCAATGCTGAAAGACTTAATCCACCATGCTGGCAAACAAGATACTCGCGAAGTTGTTCTTGGTATGGCGCACCGTGGTCGTTTAAACGTACTGGTTAATATCTTAGGTAAAAAACCAGGCGAATTATTTGATGAATTCGCAGGTAAACATAAAGATCATTCAAGTGCGGGCGACGTTAAATATCACCAAGGCTTCTCTTCTGACTTCGAAACCGCAGGTTCACGTGTTCACTTAGCGCTGGCATTTAACCCATCGCACCTTGAAATCGTTAGCCCAGTGGTCATCGGTTCTGTACGCGCTCGTCGTGACCGTTTAGATGAAGGTCGCAGCAATATGGTTCTGCCAATTACCATTCACGGTGACTCCGCAGTGACTGGCCAAGGTGTTGTGCAAGAAACCCTGAACATGTCTCAAGCACGTGGTTATGAAGTGGGCGGTACCATGCGTATCGTCATTAACAACCAAATTGGTTTCACCACTTCTAACCCTAAAGATACTCGTTCAACTGAATACTGTACTGACATTGTGAAGATGGTTCAGGCGCCAATTTTCCACGTGAATGCAGATGACCCAGAGGCGGTTTCATTTGTCACACGTTTAGCGCTGGATTTCCGTAATACCTTTAAACGCGATGTGATGATCGATTTAGTCTGTTATCGCCGTCATGGTCATAACGAAGCCGATGAGCCAAGTGCAACTCAGCCTGTGATGTACCAAAAAATCAAACAGCACCCAACGCCACGTAAAATCTACGCAGACCGCTTAATTGCAGAAAACGTATTGAGTGCAAATGATGTGACGGAAATGGTTAACCTGTACCGCGATGCGTTAGATGCGGGTAACTGCGTGGTTGAAGAGTACCGTGAAATGGGGCTGAACTCATACACATGGGCACCATATCTGAACCACGAATGGGATGCATCCTACAAATCAACAGTTGATATCAAACGTTTAACGGATCTGGCTGTTAAAGTCAGCACTATCCCTGAAGGCGTTGTCGCGCAATCTCGTGTTGAGAAAATCTATGCGGATCGCGCAGAAATGGCGAAAGGCGAGAAATTACTCGACTGGGGTGCTGCCGAGACTTTAGCGTATGCAACGTTAGTTGATGAAGGCATTCCAGTGCGTTTATCGGGTGAAGATGCTGGCCGCGGAACTTTCTTCCATCGTCATGCGGTTATTCACAACCAAACTAACGGTTCTGTCTACGTTCCACTGCAAAACATTCATAACGGCCAAGGCGTATTTAACGTTTGGGATTCTGTTCTGACTGAAAATGCGGTATTGGCATTCGAATACGGCTATGCAACCACTGAACCTCGTGCTTTAACCATTTGGGAAGCACAATTTGGTGACTTCGCGAACTGTGCGCAAGTGGTTATCGACCAATTTATTAGCTCTGGTGAGCAAAAATGGGGTCGTATGTGTGGTCTGGTGATGTTACTGCCTCATGGTTATGAAGGTCAGGGCCCAGAGCACTCATCTGCACGTTTAGAACGTTACCTACAACTGTGTGCTGACCAAAACATGCAAGTGTGTGTGCCGTCAACACCTGCTCAGGTTTATCACATGTTACGCCGCCAAGCCTTACGTGGCATGCGTCGTCCTCTGATTGTGATGTCACCAAAATCCCTGCTGCGTCATCCATTAGCGGTGTCTAGCATGGAAGAACTGGCAAATGGTACATTTGAACCTGTTATCGGTGAAATCGATGAAATCAATCCGAAAAATGTGAAACGCGTCGTTATGTGTTCAGGGAAAGTCTATTACGATCTGTTAGAACAACGTCGTAAAAATGAACAAACTGACGTGGCTATCGTTCGTATTGAGCAGCTGTATCCGTTCCCACACGATGATATCCAAAAAGCGTTGTCGCAATTTAGCCATGTGAAAGACTTTGTATGGTGCCAAGAAGAGCCATTAAACCAAGGTGCTTGGTATTGCAGTCAACATAATTTCCGTGAAGCTATCCCTGCAGGGGCAACTTTACGTTATGCAGGTCGAGCTGCTTCTTCATCTCCAGCAGTTGGCTATACGTCCGTACACCAAGAGCAACAAAAAGCTCTGGTAAATGACGCTTTGAACATTGAATAATTAAAGGATAGAAAATGAGTAGCGTAGAAATTCTTGTTCCCGATCTTCCTGAGTCCGTTGCCGATGCTACGGTTGCCACATGGCATAAAAAACCAGGTGACAGTGTTCAGCGTGATGAAGTCCTGGTTGAGATCGAAACAGATAAAGTGGTACTGGAAGTGCCTGCGAGCGAAGCTGGCGTATTAGAAGCTATTGTAGAAGACGAAGGCGCAACGGTATTATCTAAACAACTGTTAGGTCGTATTCGTTTGGGTGATAGCACTGGCATCCCAGCAGAAGTGAAAGAATCACAAGAAGCAACACCAGCACAACGTCAAACTGCAAGTCTGGAAACCGAAAGCAACGATGCGCTGAGCCCAGCAATTCGTCGCCTGATTGCAGAGCATGACCTGAACCCTGCGGATATTAAAGGTACTGGTGTTGGCGGTCGTTTAACGCGCGAAGATGTTGAAAAACACTTAGCAGCAAACAAATCTGCAGCGCCAGCAGCATCTGCACCAGCTGCACCACAGGCTCCTTTGGCACACCGTAGCGAAAAACGTGTTCCAATGACACGTTTACGTAAACGTATCGCTGAGCGTCTGTTAGAAGCGAAAAACACCACAGCAATGTTGACCACGTTTAACGAAATCAACATGCAACCAATCAAAGACTTACGTAAACAGTATGGCGAAGCGTTCGAAAAACGTCACGGTGTACGTTTAGGCTTTATGTCTTTCTATGTAAAAGCTGCGGTTGAAGCACTGAAACGCTATCCAGAAGTGAACGCTTCTATCGATGGCAGCGATGTGGTTTACCATAACTATTTTGATATCAGCATCGCAGTATCAACGCCTCGTGGCCTGGTCACCCCAGTGCTGCGCGATGTTGATGCAATGAGCATGGCGGATATCGAGAAGAAAATTAAAGAACTGGCTGTTAAAGGTCGTGACGGTAAATTAACTGTTGAAGACTTAAGCGGCGGTAACTTCACTATTACTAATGGTGGCGTATTTGGTTCTCTGATGTCTACACCTATCATTAACCCACCACAGAGCGCAATTTTAGGCATGCATGCCATTAAAGACCGCCCTATGGCTGTAAATGGTAAGGTAGAGATTCTTCCTATGATGTACTTAGCGCTGTCTTATGACCACCGCTTAATCGATGGTAGCGAGTCAGTCGGCTTCTTAGTCGCTATCAAAGATATGCTGGAAGATCCAACTCGTTTACTGCTGGACGTATAGCAACATAACAGGGTAGGGAACAACCTGCCCGGTCTGAAGTAACCGATGCAGCCCGTTCGCGGGTTGCTAAATCAGTAACAATTGCAGGAGGCGAATAAACGCCTCTTCAGACTCAATTATGGATAGAACATCATGAATTTACACGAGTACCAGGCAAAACAGTTGTTTGCACGTTATGGGATGCCTGCACCAACAGGTTATGCCTGTTCATCAGTCGCTGAAACCGTCGATGCTGCGAAAAAAATTGGCAACGGCCCATGGGTAATTAAATGCCAAGTTCACGCAGGTGGACGCGGTAAAGCTGGCGGCGTTAAAGTTACTAGCGATATCAACGAAGTTAAAGCCTTCGCAGAAAACTGGTTAGGTAAAAACTTAGTTACCTATCAAACAGATGCAAACGGCCAGCCAGTTAACCAAATTTTGGTCGAAACGGCGACTGACATTGCGAAAGAATTATATTTAGGTGCGGTTGTTGACCGTAGCACTCGTCGCGTTGTTTTCATGGCATCGACTGAAGGTGGCGTGGAAATTGAGAAAGTTGCTGAAGAAACACCAGAATTGATCCACAAAGCCATTATCGACCCACTGACAGGCCCAATGCCTTTCCAAGGCCGTGAATTAGCGTTCAAATTAGGCTTAACGGGCAAACAAGTTAGCCAATTCGCGAAAATTTTCATGGGTCTGGCGACACTGTTCCTTGAGCGTGATTTAGCATTAGCCGAAATCAATCCTCTGGTTATCAGCACAGCGGGTGATTTAGTGTGTTTAGATGGTAAATTAGGCATCGACAGTAACGCATTATACCGCCAACCTGAAATCCGTGAACTGCGTGACGAATCTCAAGAAGATGCGCGTGAAGCACAAGCGGCTCAGTGGGAACTGAACTACGTTGCACTAGATGGCAACATCGGTTGTATGGTTAACGGTGCAGGCCTCGCAATGGGTACCATGGACATCGTTAAACTGCACGGCGGTGCACCAGCTAACTTCTTAGACGTTGGCGGCGGCGCAACAAAAGAGCGTGTTACTGAAGCATTTAAAATCATCCTTTCTGATGAAAACGTGAAAGCGGTTTTCGTTAACATCTTTGGTGGTATCGTTCGTTGCGACCTGATTGCAGACGGCATCATTGGTGCAGTTGAAGAAGTTGGTGTAAATGTACCAGTAGTTGTGCGTTTAGAAGGTAACAATGCTGAGTTAGGTGCTAAGAAACTGGCAGACAGCGGCTTGAACATTATCGCTGCAAACAGCCTGACTGACGCAGCTAAAAAAGCAGTAGCAGCAGCGGAGGCTAAATAATGTCTATTTTAATCGATAAAAACACCAAAGTAATTTGCCAAGGTTTCACCGGTGGTCAAGGTACATTCCACTCAGAACAAGCAATTGCTTATGGAACACAAATGGTTGGTGGTGTGACTCCAGGTAAAGGTGGCACAACTCACCTTGGCCTGCCAGTATTTAACACTGTGCGTGAAGCCGTTGAAGCTACGGGGGCAACCGCTTCTGTTATCTACGTTCCAGCGCCATTTTGTAAAGATTCTATCTTAGAAGCTATCGATGCAGGCATTAAACTGATCATCACTATCACTGAAGGTATCCCAACGCTGGATATGCTGACGGTGAAAGTGAAATTAGATGAAGCTGGCGTTCGCATGATTGGTCCAAACTGTCCAGGTGTTATCACTCCAGGTCAATGTAAGATTGGTATCCAACCTGGCCACATTCACTTACCAGGTAAAGTCGGTATCGTTTCACGTTCAGGTACACTGACTTATGAAGCGGTTAAACAAACGACAGATGCAGGCTTAGGTCAATCTACTTGTGTTGGTATCGGTGGTGACCCAATCCCAGGTTCTAACTTCATTGATATCTTGAAATTATTCCAAGCTGACCCACAAACTGAAGCGATTGTCATGATCGGTGAAATCGGTGGTAACGCAGAAGAAGAAGCGGCAGCTTATATTAAAGAGCACGTGACTAAACCCGTTGTTGGTTACATCGCAGGTGTGACTGCGCCGAAAGGCAAACGTATGGGGCATGCTGGTGCAATTATCGCTGGCGGTAAAGGTACCGCAGATGAAAAATTTGCTGCATTAGAAGCGGCGGGCGTGAAAACCGTTCGTAGCCTTGCAGACATCGGTGATGCCGTTAAATCATTACTGAATAAGTAAATGACCCGCTAGGAAACTAGCAACTGTAAGAGACAAAAGCCCGTGCTTGTTTGAGTACGGGTTTTTTTTTGCTTGTCGTAAGGCTAGATACAAAGACTTAACAGAATTTCTGTACCACTTATAAGGTTTTCTAAAAAAGAGTGTCTATACTTAAAAAATGCGTTCATAGACTCTGTCATGGGGGATTGGGGTTAACTGTTGTGTGCATTGATGGATTGTGAGGCTATCGTTCGCACTTTATGCAAAAAATAGCGAAATTGCGGCACATCAATTTTATAACTTTTAGGAGGAATGAATTATCTGAATATAGGAATTTAGTTGAGTTAGATTCGTATATTAATAAAATTCATAATAACTTTAAAATAAGATACTATTACAAATTAAATATTCTTTTTTAGAGACCTTAATACAAAGATTATATTTTTTTGTTAATCTTTGGGAAAATTAAGTACATTTATATCAATACCAATAACAGTGCATTAACAAGTAAATAACTATTAATTGACTGAGACTCAGAACAATTAACAAGGTGAAAAAAATTGACGTAAATCAATTCATTGGAACTAGCTTTATTCTGTTAAATTGCTTAAATTGGTGCTCGATCAAATACTCGGTTTTCTATTAAAGAGTATAATTATTGATGTAAATTCAGAATTCAAATCTGAGTCACGTAAAAGAAGTTTATTGTGTGTGAAGATAGGCGTACTATTATTATAGTAACGTTCGTTCTTTTAATTTTGTTAATTATTTGTTGTTTTGAGGCATTTTTGCTGGTAGTTAAGAGGCTTTCTAAAAACATAATTTGGAAGCTGGGTTGCCGCAAGTCGGTGTCTTCCTGCTAGGAGCAAGGAGTCAAGATGTTTGATATTGTCGAACTGTCACGATTACAGTTTGCCTTAACTGCGATGTATCACTTCCTGTTCGTACCATTAACGCTCGGTATGGCGTTTTTGCTTGCGATCATGGAAACGGTATATGTGCTGTCTGGCAAGCAAATTTATAAAGATATGACTAAGTTCTGGGGTAAGTTATTTGGTATTAACTTTGCTCTGGGTGTTGCAACGGGTCTGACCATGGAGTTCCAATTTGGTACTAACTGGTCTTACTACGCGCACTATGTTGGAGATATCTTCGGTGCACCTCTTGCAATCGAAGGTCTGATGGCGTTCTTCCTAGAATCAACGTTTGTCGGTTTATTCTTCTTTGGTTGGGATCGTTTAAGCAAAAAACAACATCTAGCTGTAACATGGTTAGTTGCTTTAGGTTCTAACTTCTCTGCTTTGTGGATCTTGGTTGCGAATGGTTGGATGCAAAACCCAATCGCTGCTGATTTCAACTTCGAAACAATGCGTATGGAAATGGTTAGCTTCTCTGAGCTAGTCTTAAACCCAGTTGCGCAGGTTAAGTTTGTCCACACAGTTGCTGCGGGTTATTGTACCGGTGCAATGTTTATCCTTGGTATTAGCTCTTACTACCTGCTTAAAGGTCGTGATGTTGCTTTTGCTAAACGTTCTTTTGCAATTGCTGCAAGTTTTGGTATTGCTGCCGTTCTGTCTGTTATCGTTCTTGGTGATGAATCAGGTTACGAAATGGGTGACGTTCAAAAAACCAAATTAGCTGCTGTTGAAGCCGAGTGGGAAACCCATGCTCCACCAGCTGCGTTTAACTTAATCGCTTGGCCAGATACTGAGAAGCAAGAAAACAAATTTGCTATCTCGATTCCTTGGGCGATGGGTATCATTGCAACTCGTTCTATTGATACGCCTGTATTAGGTCTGAAAGACCTGATGAAACAGCATGAAGTTCGTATCCGTAACGGTATGGTTGCATATGGTCAGTTACAAGAGCTTTTAGCGGGTAACAAAGATCCTGATTTGCGTGCAGCATTCGAAGCAAGCAAAAAAGATCTGGGTTACGGTCTTCTGTTAAAACAATATGCACCAAATGTTGTTGATGCAACAGAAGCGCAGATTCAAAAAGCGGTTAAAGACAGTATTCCGAACGTCGGTCCTCTGTTCTGGGCATTCCGTATCATGGTTGGTGTCGGCTTCCTGTTACTGTTAATCATTAGCTGGGCATTCCTGTCAGTCGTTCGCAACCGTATTGGTCAAAGCAAACTGCTGTTACGTATCGCCTTGATTGGTATCCCATTACCATGGATTGCAATTGAAGCGGGTTGGTTCGTTGCAGAATATGGTCGTCAGCCATGGGCAATTGGTGAAGTGTTACCTGTTTCGGTCGCACACTCTAATTTGACAACTCATGACCTGATCTTCTCTATGGTACTGATCTGTGGTCTGTACACACTGTTCTTAATTGCTGAAATGTTCTTAATGTTCAAATTCGCTCGTAAAGGGCCTAGCAGCCTAAAAACCGGTCGTTATCACTTTGAACAGAAAAACACTTCTGCACACGACGTTCAGTAAATAGGAGCCACTTATGTTTGATTATGAAGTTCTTCGGTTTGTGTGGTGGATCCTTATCGGTGTATTACTGATTGGATTTGCTGTCACGGATGGCTTTGACATGGGCGTTGGCTTCTTATTACCTATCTTAGGTAAAACAGATACTGAACGCCGTATCATGATTAATGCCGTTGCGCCGCACTGGGATGGTAACCAAGTTTGGTTAATCACAGCTGGTGGTGCGATGTTTGCTGCATGGCCACAAGTCTATGCTGCATCATTCTCTGGTTTCTATATCGCCATGATTTTGGTCTTAGCTGCATTGTTCTTCCGTCCGGTTGGTTTCGACTACCGTTCAAAACTGGAGAACCCAAAATGGCGTAACATGTGGGACTGGGGTCTGTTTATTGGTGGTTTCGTTCCACCATTAGTTATCGGTGTTGCGTTTGGTAACCTGTTACTGGGTGTTCCACTGCAAATCGATAACCAACAGTACCTGACTTATACTGGTAACCTGTTTGGTCTGCTGAACCCATATGGTCTGTTAGCTGGTGTGGTTGGTTTAATGATGATTGTTACCCAAGGTGCAACTTATCTGCAAATGCGTACGACTGGCGAGCTGTATCTCCGTGTGCGTAAAACAACGTATATTTGTGCACTAGTTACACTGTTAGCGTTTGCAGGTGCGGGTGTTTGGCTGGTAATGGGAATCGATGGCTATGTTATCACTTCAGCGATTGATCACCATGCAGTGTCAAACCCACTGAATAAAACAGTAGAGATTGTTTCAGGTGCTTGGTTGACTAACTTCAACACCTACCCAATCCTGTGGGCTCTGCCTGCACTGGGTCTAGCACTGCCATTATTAACCATGCTGTTTAGTAAAGCAGACAAAAATGGTTGGGCGTTTGTCAGCTCTTCATTAACAATCGCGTGTATCATTTTAACTTGTGGTGTAGCAATGTTCCCATTCATCATGCCTTCAAGCATCATGCCAAATGCAAGCTTGACCATGTGGGATGCGACTTCTAGCTTGTTTACTCTGCAAGTGATGACTGTGGTTGCTATTATCTTTGTTCCAATCGTACTGGCATACACCGCATGGTGTTACTACAAAATGTTTGGTCGTCTGGACAAAAACTTCATCGAAGGCAACAAGCACTCACTGTATTAAGGAGCATAACTATGTGGTATTTCGCCTGGATCCTCGGCACGCTGTTAGCTTGTAGTTTTGCAGTGATTGCAGCATTAGCGTTAGAGCACTCTGAAGACTCTAAAGCCGCTAAAGATGGTGAGTAAGTAAATGCTGGTGGATAAAACCTATCAGCTATTGGATAAGGGGCCGATAAGGGCCCTTATCCTTATTTTAGCTTTAGTGACAGCTGGTGCGGTAATGTGGGATCCAACTATGTTCGCAGCCAAAACCAGTTCTTTCCAAATATGGCAAGGCTTGTTATTAATTTGGGCAACCTGTACAGCGATGATTTTTGGGGTGGGTTTTAAACCTCAAAAAGTTATCTTTCGTGCCGTTTTTCACCCATTGCCAGCTGCCATCATTCTTATCTGGGGACTTTTTCAAGTCTTTAGATAATTCTAATTGCTAATTGTGGGTCAATGGACCCATAATTATTTTTGATATCTTTACTTTCAAAGTGATTCCAAACTGACACTGTCTTGCGTATAGTGGCACCGTTAATGAATTTAACCTAAGACGGAGTGGTTGATATGTTATTTCGCTGGCCTGTTCGCGTGTATTATGAAGATACAGATGCGGGCGGTGTGGTTTATCACGCGCGCTATTTAGCTTTTTTTGAGCGGGCTAGAACAGAAATGTTGCGAAATAAAGGGATCAATCAGCAAAGTATGCTTGCTGAGAACCTTGGCTTTGTTGTGCGTAGCATGACAATTGATTTTGTGAAGGGCGCTCGGTTGGATGATATGTTGGAAGTTGAGACGCAAATCGTTGAAATGAAACGCGCCTCATTAACCTTTCATCAAAGGTTAGTTGATTCGCAAGGTAACCTGCTTTGTGGGGCTAATGCCCTAATTGCTTGTGTGGACACATCAAAAATGAAGCCTACAGCGCTTCCTAAGTCTATTGTCGCGGAGTTTAAACAGTGACTGACATGAATATCCTGGATTTATTCCTAAAAGCGAGCCTTTTGGTTCAGCTTATTATGTTCGTTTTGATCGGTTTTTCTATTGCATCATGGGCGATCATCATTCAAAGAACCAAAATTTTAAATGCCGCTAGCCGTGAAGCAGAGGCATTCGAGGATAAGTTCTGGTCAGGAATCGAGCTATCGCGCTTATATAAAGAAAGCCAAGCGCGTCGTGATGAACTCAGTGGCGCAGAACAAATTTTCCACTCAGGTTTTAAAGAGTTTGTTCGTTTACATCAAGCGAATATTCATGCACCTGATGCCGTGGTTACAGGGGCTTCCCGTGCAATGCGTATTTCAATGAATCGTGAATTAGAATCTGTAGAGGCACATATCCCATTCTTAGGTACCGTCGGGTCAATTAGCCCGTATATTGGTTTATTTGGTACAGTTTGGGGGATCATGCACGCATTTATCGCATTAGGTGCGGTTAAACAAGCGACATTGCAAATGGTTGCACCTGGTATTGCAGAAGCGCTGATCGCGACAGCAATTGGTCTGTTTGCCGCAATTCCAGCGGTTATGGCGTATAACCGTTTAAACCAGCGTGTCAACAAGTTAGAACAAAGCTACGATAACTTTATGGAAGAATTTTTAGCCATCTTGCATCGTCAAGCCTTCTCTGCTGATAAGAAATAATACGGGGAGATAAGCGAATGGCGCGCACAAGTCGCAGACGTGAGCTGAAATCCGAAATTAACATTGTTCCATTGCTGGATGTATTATTGGTACTTTTGCTGATCTTTATGGCAACTGCACCCATTATTTCTCAAAGCGTGGAAGTTGAATTGCCGGATGCAACTGATACACAAACCGTATCATCAAGTGATAACCCACCGATTATTTTAGAAGTATCGGGAGTGGGGCAATACAACATGCGCCTTGATGGCGAGGTGCTAGAATTGCTTCCACCAGAACAGATTGCAGCTGAAGCTAAAGCTCAATTAGCGAAAAATCCCAAAGCGATTTTCTTAATTGGGGGGGCAAAAGAAGTGCCTTATGAAGAAGTGATTAAAGCATTGAACATTTTGCACAGCGCAGGGATTAAATCTGTCGGCTTGATGACTCAGCCTATCTAGGCTGGGTTGTTGTGGTTTGAATAAGTCACACATCTTTTTTTGGATACCAGAGTGGGAAAGACAAAAGAGAAAAAAGATAACTTAAACCGGTCACTTGTGATGTCAGTGGTTCTGCACGTCCTGTTGATTGGTTTGATCGTTATAGGCTCTTTAGTTTCCGTCGTCAAACTTGGTGGTGGCGGAGAAGAAGGGACTGTCATCGATGCGGTGATGGTCGACCCTGGCGTGGTTGTTGAGCAGTATGAAGAAATGCAAAAACAACAAAACATGGCCAGACAAGCGGCTAAAGAGCGCAAAGAACAAGAGCAGAAACAAGACGCTGAGCTAAGAGAACAGCAAGAGAAGGAACAAAAACGCCTTCAAAAACTGGAAGAAGAGCGGATTAAAACTGAACGTGATACAGCTGAGCAACAAAAACAAGCTGAGGAACAACAGAAAAAAGCGTTAGATGCCGCGAAGAAAGCGAAGGAAGAGCAGAAAATTGCGGAAGAAGCGGCTGCAAAAGCAAAAGCAGAGAAAGAAAAGTTAATTAAAGAGCAAGCGGCAGAAAAAGCCAAAGCCGAAGCTCAAGCGCAAAAAGAAGCCGAAGCCGCTAAAGCTAAAGCCGAAAAAGAAGCCAAAGAAAAAGCTGAAAAAGAAGCCAAAGAAAAAGCCGAAAAAGAGGCCAAAGTAAAAGCCGATAAAGAAGCTAAAGCCAAGGCAGATAAAGAAGCGAAAGAAAAAGCAGACAAAGAAGCCAAAGCAAAAGCCGCGAAAGCCAAAGCGGAAGCTGCCAAAAATGCCGCTTCAGTTGATGATTTACTCGGTGATTTAACCGCATCAGGTCCAAGCAAAAAAGGTGGTCAAGCTGCTGCAGGAAGTGGTGGTGGTAAAAAATCTGGGGCCTCTAATGCAGATGTAGACAGTTATGCAGGGAAAGTCAAAGCGGCGATTCAAAGCAAGTTCTATGATTCGGATACGTTTCGTGGGCGGACCTGTGAGCTACAATTGAAACTTGCTCCAGATGGATTATTGGTGAGTATTACGCCAAAGAATAGCCCGACCAATGATGCAGCGTTATGTGATGCGGCAATTAGAGCAGCGAAACTTGCGACAATGCCAAAACCACCTAGCCGTGAGGTCTATGATACATTTAATAAAGCAGGTAGCACTGTTGTGTTTAAACCTTGATTTTCAATAACTCAGAGCTATCTGTATTGAAAATTTTATGGCAATAGCATAAATAGTTTGCGTGGTATCTAGTTTTGTTATTATACCTTTGTTAAAATTCAGCGAATTATTGCGGTGGTAAATAATACGCAATAAGGGAGATAAGAATGAAGCAGGCTTTTAAAGTAGTTTTAGGGTTCCTAATGCTATGGGCGACAGTGGCTCAGGCTGAAATACGTATTGAGATCACTGAAGGTGTAAACTCAGCTCAACCAATTGGTGTGGTACCTTTTAAATGGTCTGGTGCGGGTGCGCCACCACAAGAAGTTGGCCAAATCGTAGGTGCTGATTTACGTAATAGCGGGAAATTTAACCCGATTGAGCCAAGTCGTATGCCTCAACAACCTGGCACTGCATCGGAAGTCATTCCTGATGCATGGACTGCATTAGGCATTAATGCAGTGGTTGTGGGTCAAGTACAGCCAGCAGCAGATGGTAGTTTTGTGGTTAGCTATCAGTTAGTGGATGTTGCCGCTAACCCAGGTGCTGTATTATCTCAAAATCAATTTAAAGTCACTAAAGAGTGGTTACGCTATGCGGCGCACACTGCAAGTGATGAAGTCTTTGAAAAACTGACAGGCATTCGTGGTGCATTCCGTACACGCATTGCATATGTTGTTGTGAACAAAGGCGGTCAGTATCCATATGAATTACGAGTTTCTGATTATGACGGTTTTAACCAATTCACGGTTCACCGTTCACCAGAACCTTTAATGTCGCCAGCTTGGTCACCAGATGGTGAGAAACTGGCGTATGTAACTTTTGAAAGCGGTAGTTCAGCACTTGTCATTCAAACCTTGTCTTCAGGGGCGGTTCGTCAGGTTGCATCTTTCCCACGTCATAATGGGGCACCTGCATTCTCTCCTGATGGGACAAAATTGGCATTTGCACTGTCTAAAACAGGCAGCCTGAATTTATATGTTATGGATTTAGCAAGTGGGCAAATTCGTCAGGTAACCGATGGTCGCAGTAATAATACTGAGCCAAGTTGGATGCCAGATAGCCAAACTTTGGTCTATACTTCAGATCAGGCTGGACGTCCGCAGATTTATAAAATGAATATTAATGGTGGCAGCCCGACACGTGTATCTTGGGAAGGAACACAAAATCAGGACGCTGACGTTAGCCCGGATGGTACTTTCTTAGTGATGGTCAGCTCCGGCGGCGGTCAGCAACATGTCGCCAAACAAGATCTGGCAACGAATAACGTTGAATTTTTAACGAAAACGTTCCTAGATGAAACGCCGAGTATCGCACCTAACGGCACTATGGTAATTTATAGCTCCTCTCAAGGCTTGGGGACTATATTGCAGCTAGTTTCGACCGACGGGCGTTTCAAAGCGCGTCTTCCGGCGACCGATGGACAGGTTAAATTCCCTGCCTGGTCTCCGTATCTGTGATGCATAATAATAATGTGTGGCAAAAAATATTAAGGATCAAAACGATGCAACTGAATAAAGTGCTTAAAGGGCTGATGATCGCGTTACCAATCATGGCAGTCGCAGCTTGTAGCTCTAACAAAAACAATGACCAAGATGGCGTAGATACTTCTACTAACCAAACTAACACTGGTCTGTCTGCGGAAGAGCTGGCACGTCAGCAAATGGAACAGCTGCAACAAAACAACACTGTTTACTTTGGCTTTGACAAATACAACGTATCTCCAGAATACGCTGATATGTTAGATGCACACGCAGCATTCCTGCGTAGCAACCCATCTGTACGTGTTGTTGTTGAAGGTCATGCGGATGAGCGTGGTACTCCAGAATACAACATCGCACTGGGCGAGCGTCGTGCTAATGCAGTTAAAATGTACCTGCAAAGCAAAGGTGTTTCTGGTGACCAAGTTTCACTGGTTTCTTACGGTAAAGAAAAACCAGCTGTGTTAGGTCATACTGAAGCAGACTACGCGAAAAACCGTCGTGCAGTCATTGCATACTAATAGATAAGCGAAATTATCTATTATGAACAGTAACTTCAGACATTTACTAGTCGGTCTGTCGTTATTGGTTGGCGTAGCGGCCCCTTGGGCCGCTATTGCCCAAGCGCCAATCAACAATGTCGGATCTGGTTCTCCAGGTGACCGTCTATCCCAACTTGAGACTGCAGTTTCTTCTCAAGGTCAAATTCTGTATCAAATTCAACAACAACTCGCTGATAACCAACGTGATATCGATATGTTACGTGGTCAGATTCAAGAAAGTGAATACAAATTGAATCAAGTCATCGAGCGCCAAAAAGATTTGTACATGCAATTAGACAATGCGGGTGGCGGCAATTCAGCTAACTCAGGTGATGCGCCTGATACAAGTTCAGCAAATACATCATCTTCCTCAAATACACCAGCGGCAGCTGCTAACACAGGTGGAAATGAGAAAGATGATTACAATGCTGCGGTTAAGCTCGCAATGGAAAGCAAGTCAAAAGCTCAAATTGATGATGCTATCGGTGCATTACAAGGCTTTGTTAAAGCCTATCCTAAGTCAGGATATCAATCTAACGCCAACTATTGGTTGGGGCAGTTAAACTACAATAAAGGTAGCAAGGACGACGCTGCATTCTACTTTGCCACGGTAGTGAAGCAATATCCAAAATCCCAAAAAAGCAGTGAAGCTCTATATAAAGTTGGGCTGATCATGCAAGACAAGGGACAAAAAGATAAAGCGAAAGCTGTTTACCAGCAGGTGTTGAAACAATATCCAAACAGTGCGGGCTCTAAATTAGCTGAAAAAAAGCTAAGCGCACTTTAATTCCTAGCCCCGAAGCGATATTGCCGAATATTTCGGGGTTATCAGTATGATAAATGTGCATTCAATCTTTTTATGCAAAAAAATCATTGCACCCTCGTCAGAAATCAGTAATATAAGCCGCCGTTGATACGAGAATACGGTTAACCGAAAATCTCGCAAAACAGTAAGAAATTTAGTTTTAGGTGAACCGTTAGCTCAGTCGGTAGATTGATTGAGTTTTACAAAATGGTCA
>NZ_JAMPQD010000030.1:0-6702 GCF_028482245.1 Providencia sp. PROV129 | reverse complement strand
ATGAGCATACACAAGTATGTGATTCGGGTAGCCAAGTGCAGCCAACAACGCTGCGGTTCGAAGTATGACGAGTATTTTTTGAGGAAAAAAAAATTAACCGCCATGAGCGACGATAACTCTTCGAGTAGCGATAACCCTGGTCCTAAGAAAGGGTTCTTTGCACTGTTAAATCACCTTTTCCATGGTGAACCTAAAAATCGTGATGATTTAGTCGAATTAATTCGCGACTCTGAACAAAACGATTTAATCGATCCTGATACCCGTGAAATGCTTGAAGGGGTTATGGATATCGCGGATCAGCGCGTGCGCGACATTATGATCCCGCGTTCCCAAATTGTTACCTTAAAACGTAACCAAACGCTTGATGAGTGCTTGGATGTCATTATTGACTCTGCTCACTCACGCTTCCCTGTTATCAGCGAAGACAAAGACCACATTGAAGGGCTGTTGATGGCAAAAGATTTACTGCCATTTATGCGTACGGATGCCGAGCCTTTTAGTATCGATAAAGTCTTACGCCAAGCGGTTGTTGTCCCTGAAAGTAAACGAGTAGACCGATTACTCAAAGAGTTCCGTTCCCAACGCTACCATATGGCTATCGTTATCGATGAATTTGGTGGTGTTTCTGGTCTTGTGACCATTGAAGATATTTTAGAGTTGATTGTGGGTGAAATTGAAGACGAATACGACGATCAAGATGATGTCGATATTCGCCAATTGAGTCGTCATTCCTATTCTGTCCGCGCACTAACGCAGATTGAAGATTTCAATGAGGCGTTCAATACCCATTTTAGTGATGATGAAGTAGATACCGTTGGTGGGTTAGTCATGCAGGCCTTTGGTCATTTGCCTTCCCGCGGTGAAACCATCACAATAGATAATTATCAGTTTAAAGTTGCTATGGCAGACAGTCGTCGAATTCTTCTGCTTCACGTGAAAATTCCAGACGATGCGCCAGTTCCTACTTTGGAAGAAGAACAGACTTAATGAACTCAACATCTATGTATCAAAGCCAGTGGTTGCGGTTACTGCTGGCTTTATTATTCGGAGCCAGTGGAACACTGGCTTTTTCGCCTTTTGACATCTGGCCTGCTGCGCTACTCTCAATTTTATTTCTCCAGCTACTCACCCTAGAACGTAATACAAAACAATCTTTTGCGATAGGTTTTGCATGGGGCTTTGGCCTATTTGGCAGTGGCGTCAATTGGGTTTACGTCAGTATTGCTGATTTCGGCGGAATGCCAGGCCCAGTCAACGTCTTTATTGTGATTTTATTAGCCGCTTACCTTTCGCTGTATACAGGGCTATTTGGCGGGTTATTGGCTAAATTTGCGCCTAAAGCCAATATTTGGCGTTTGGTTTTTGCCGCTCCCGCCCTCTGGCAAGTCACCGAATTTCTGCGTGGTTGGGTGTTAACAGGCTTCCCATGGCTGCAATTTGGTTATAGCCAAATTGATGGGCCGATGAAAGCACTCGCCCCTGTATTTGGGGTGGAAATGGTTACATTGCTATTATTTAGCATCAGTGGCCTGTTAGTACTCGCTATCTTGCGCCGCAGCTTTGTTGCGCTCACAGTTGCAGTTGTTTTGATTTTTGCCCCATTAATTGCCAAAAATGTGCAGTGGTTCACCCCCCTTGATGGCAAAAAAATGGAAGTGGCACTGGTTCAAGGCAATATTCCTCAATCAATGAAGTGGGAAGCCAGCTTTTTACAAAAAACCAAAGACACCTACATGGAGCTCTCTCGTCCGTATATCGGTAAAGCCTCTTTGATTATTTGGCCTGAATCAGCAGTGCCTTCCGTTGAGCTCGATAACCAGACCTGGCTTAAATCTCTCGACCAATTATTAGCGGAGTCAAATACTCAGTTAATTACAGGGATTGTGGATGCAAGGCCAATAGATGGTGAATATACTTTCTATAATACAATCATTGTATTAGGGGATAAAAAACCATATTTATACCCGTCTAAAAACCGATATAACAAACACCATTTAGTACCATTTGGTGAATATGTACCTTTAGAAGATTTGCTGCGCCCTATCGCCCCTTTCTTTAATTTGCCAATGTCGGGTTTTAGCCGTGGTGATTACGAACAAGCGCAATTAGCGGTTGGCAATATTCATCTGACCGCAGCTATTTGTTATGAGATTATTTTAGGTACGCAGGTCAGGGATAACTTTAAACCAGATAGCGACTACTTACTTACCGTTTCAAATGATGCATGGTTTGGAAAATCCATAGGCCCTTGGCAGCACTTCCAAATGGCGCGGATGCGTTCCTTGGAGTTAGGTCGCCCACTATTACGCTCAACCAATAACGGTATCACAGCAGTGATCAGTGCAGATGGTTCTATTCAAGATATGCTTCCACAATTCAAAACTGCCACGCTTGCTACAGAAGTGACACCAACCACAGGGTTAACCCCTTATGCACGCTGGAGCAACTACCCAATGTGGGGAGCTGTCGTGGTCTTTGGTGTGCTTGGTTTTGCAATGAACCGACGCCGTAAGCACTGAGTTATTAACTGGCCTCAATAGTCAATAAACGTCTATTGAGGCTAGTGATATTAAACTAAGCAATGAGTTGCCCCTGTATATCAGCAATTCCCACCGTTACAATACATCCTGCGTTAAATTGCAAAAAATCCTCTTCAATCCCATCTGAAAAAATCACGCCGTTATCAGGCATTAAAGACTCCAATGCTAACGGGCTATTAGGTTCTATCGTTCCAAACACCCACTTTATACCCGTTGTTTTACTGAGAAATGGCTCTCTCACGCTAAACTGTAACTTGCTATCTCCCCATGCAAATCCACTCGCAAGTGGATGGTTTTTCGTGCCTGTTATAGCCTGAGCCCCCGCTAAAATAGATTGAAACCACCCTGTCGACCCTAGTCCTGTCGAAATAATGATCCCTGACGACGACTGAAACTCTTGTTCACCTTGCCAATTAAGGAGATACCGCGCTGATGTATGGCTTTTCGGGCCAATAAATAAGTCATTTACCGCCAATAAAGACTGCCCATCATTCGTTATCGCCTCAGCAAAAGTGACCGACTTTTGCGCCATTTTCCCTTTTAATGTTTGAGTCACGACCTCCTTTAATTGGCCTATTTCAAAAGGTAATAACTTACCATCCCAGCGTTTTGGATCTGGATTGATAGCAATCACAGGCTGCCCCTGCAAGTATTTTAACGTATTCGCGACCAAGCCATCTTGCCCAATCACCACCACAATATCCTGTTTGGAAAATTGATAACTGGGCAATAATTTTCTTTCTAGTAATTGAAATCGACCTAGTGATTTCAGTACTGATTCTGCTTGAACTAATTGTCGCTGGTATAAATCATGTTCAAGCAAATAATCATCAACTTCAACATGGTTATGTTCTAAATAGAATTTCGCTTGCGGCCATGTATTAAAACGTTCAATGAGTTCTTGTAAGCGTGTCTTACGCATAACCAAAACAAAACGTGCATCATCAATTACTTTCATTATTTAGCCCCCTTTTTCATTAATTGACCGAATAAATCAGGGGAGATATTGAGCTCACCTATTTTCCCTGCATTTTGAGCCAGTGATTCAAACGCCATCGCCATCAACTGTTCAGGGCCCATTTTGGCAAGGGCTAACGCTTTTAAGTTCTCCACGGGTAATTGGCTATAAGCTTTCATTTTTGATTCAATGGCATAAGCATCCGCATCGGATTGAATACGCTGGTTCCCGACACTAAGTGCCACCAATTCTTGGCGTTTCTCTTCAGCATTCACTTGTGCGGTCAGTTCCTCTTGTTCAATTTCAGCCCGCTCACGTAATAATTTACGTTCATTGTCTAACCGAGCTTCTTCGATTTGCTGCTCCTTTGCTTGAACAGAAAGATCGGTTTCTAATTCAGCTTCCTTGATAGTGCGTTCTTGTTCAACGGAGAATTTGCGCCTTGCGTAAATAGCATCATCCGCCTCTTTTAAAATAGACTCCCTCGCCTGAGCTTCAAGTGCTTTCAAGGTTTCTGGCGATGGTGTAATCGCTGCAATAGAGACCTCAAGAATGTCTATTCCTAATGAATTGATAACCGACTGCTCAGTTAACTGCTGGGAAACCAACGTGACTAATGAACGGCTAATTAATAGTGCATCACGTAATGATGTACTTTGGATTTTTGCTTGGATCACTGTTTGTGCTGCTCGTACTACCCTGTCGCTCATCTTTAACGGATCTTCAGATGAATAGCCTTTCCCATCTTTAGTTAAGTTAAAATTTAATACATCGGCCGTTTTTTCAGGCTCTTTGACTTGAAATGAAATTTGCCCCTGTACTCGTAAGCTTTGAAAATCAGCCGTTTGCAGATTAAAAATAAACGGCGCCTCTTGAGCATTGAGAGGCAAAGCGGCTATCGATGTTTTGTCTGCGTTATACCAAAAACTGATCCCTTTGCCTTGCTTACGTACCTTTCCATTCACTGATTGAATAACAAAAGTGGATGAGTCTGCTTTGAAATATTTAAAGTTAATCATAGTGGAACCCTCATTAATGTCTTTATGACCTTAATTAATTATTGTCCTATAGACACAAACAAGTCAAGAATTAAATGTCTTAATGACAATAATTGTTTTTGCGTGTATGATTTAGCCCTATACTTCATCTTTAACGTTGAGTGGTAACAATATGAATGAAAAAGAGTTTCTCGCTAGCTATGACAGAAAAGATTACTTATCACCTTTACTCACTGTCGATGCCGTTTTGTTTACTTACCATGAAAACACGTTGAAGGTATTACTGGTTGAACGAGCAAGTTTCCCCGAAAAAGGGAAATGGGGCTTACCTGGGGGATTTATTGATGAGCAAAGTGATCAAACGTTAGAAGAGACGGTTTTGCGCAAACTAAACGAAAAAACAGGCGTGATCCCCCCTTATATTGAGCAACTTTGTACAGTCGGCAACCACCAACGCGATCCGCGTGGTTGGTCTGTAACAGTGTGCTATACCGCGCTGATCGCTTACCAAGCCTGCAACGCGCATATTGAAACGGTGGACTCCGTCAAATGGGTGGCGATTGATGAGATTGAGCATCTTTCTCTCGCTTTTGATCATCTAGAACTTTACCAACAAGCCAGAGCACGCTTAACACAAAAATCACTGTATTCCATTGTGCCAGGATTTGCCCTTCCCGATGAATTCACCTTAGCAGAATTGCAACATGTGCATGAAGTCTTGATTGGTAAGCCATTACAAAATAAGTCTTTTAGACGTCGCCTAGAACAAGCAGATTTATTGATTGATACAGGGAAAAAGCGCCATGAGCGCGGCCGACCCGCTAATTTATACCGTTTAAAGCCCCAATCAGCCGATTACCGTTTTATTCGCAATTTAGAGTTTTAGCTATTGATATGCCTGATAAAAATGCTTATCAGGCACTATAAAGGAGATTAGTGGCAAATAGCTGGCGTCACAATGTAGGTGAAAACCAATTTATCTGATTTATGGTAATTGTGTGTGATCCCTTCAGGGAACATTTCATGCAGCATTTTCATGCCAACGTCTTTACCACAATAGTTTTTATCTAAGATTTCACGCATATTTTGCTGCCAGTTCTTTCCTTCCAGAACATTATCAGGGATCCCCTTGATGGTGTACTGATAAAACAGCATACCATTTTGGTTTGCCGTAACTTCCGTCAATAATGTGACGTCGTCAATCAACATCGGTAATGCTTTTGCCATTTCGGTCAAGAAAACCTCTCGTAATAACGTCGGGTCATCGTCTCCTTTGGCATTAAACGCATTAATTTTCTCTTCCGTTGAATTGGCTTTTATTTCATCATAACGCTGTTTTAATTCTGAATTTGCAGTCGTTCCTGATGTTTGTTCAACGGGCTTTTTCTCTTCGGCATCGGGGGAACATCCCGCAATTAATACCGCACCTAGCAATAACCCAACCACTTTTTTGAACACAACCATCCCATCCACCCATTTTATTATTTATATGCCAGATGAGTTTACCACAACGATAAATTAAACTTATAGACGGAAAAGTCCCCTTTTTTAACCCAAAGGGGACAATGAAGATACTAAAATGAGGCCAACCACATGCGCATTTTTAAGCCGTAAGAACTGGTCCAGCCCGAAGTAAAACTGACTAATTCACCGTTATCAATCACCATAAATGTTGGTGTTGCACTAACCCCCACTGCATTGGAAAGCTGCCCACTAATGTCGTTGATCACAGGAAACGTTAAGTCCTTGCTTTCCATTCCTTTTATTAAACGCGGTGTTTCACCCGAACGTATTGCAACCGAGATAATTGGCATACCTGATTGACTTAAATCGGATACCGTTGGCGATGTTAAATTGCATACCCCACACCATGTTGCCCAGAAATAAACCAATATGGGTTTTTCCTTGCTTAGTTCAGCCAATGAAACGGTCTCACCATTAACCAAAGTGTGTTGCTCCAATAGCACAGGTGCAAGCACTTGTGGCTTGCGCCACAAGTCCATGACGGTAAAAGCAATAAATAAAATAATCGCCAAAACAATAATTTCTTTAGACCACTTTTTCAGTTTATTCATAAGGTTATTAACCTATTTGTTATCAAATAGTACAAATCTAGAATGTAAGAAACCAAAACATTCAATGGAAATGAATGCCTTGCTATTTATTTAAAATGCTTGGTTTTTATCCTCTAAATAATTCGTGTTGA
>NZ_JAMPQD010000029.1:0-46543 GCF_028482245.1 Providencia sp. PROV129 | reverse complement strand
GGCTAGGCGGCAAGTGAAACTAAGCCCTAGGAGCATACACAAGTATGTGACTAGGGTTAGTAAACGAAGCCAACACCGCCACAGCACGAAGTATGACGAGGATAGAGCCAACACCGCCACAGCGCGAAGTATGACGAGGATAACGAGGATATTATTTGAGCTTAGCTAGCTGCTCCTTCACCACCTCTTCAAACTGCTGTGCATCGATAGCCCCTGGGATCATCTCATCACCCACCAGCGTTGCAGGCGTTCCGTTTACCCCAAGTTTTTCTGCTAACATCATATTTGTACGAATGCCTTCACGGCTTTTCTCACTCGCTTTAAGCTTGTCGTTACCCGTTGCTTTGAGCGCATCTTTGATATTTGCATCTGACAGCATGCCTTGCTTTTGCATAAATTTATGATGCAATGCTTCAAATGCTTTCGGGTCTTCTTGCCAGAGTGTCATGGTTAATTGTGCTGAATCTAACGATGTTTGGCCTTTAAATGGTAAATACTTGATCACCACTGCAACGTCATCTGGGTATTTTTTCACGATATCCATCAGTTGTGGGTCAAAACGTTTGCAATATGGGCAGTTAAAATCGGTAAAGTTAACTAACACCAACTTGGCATCTTTTTTACCTATCCGCGGGCTTGTTGGGTCGTTAAATAAGGCATTGTGCTCGGCTTTTAGCGTTTCTTTCATCTGCGCTTGTTGTTTTTCACCTTGCTTCGCTTGCAGCGCAACAATAGCTTCTTCCAAAATTTCTGGGTTTTCAACTAACGTATCACGTACCAATTTACGCACTTGCGCTTCTTGGTCTGCCGTTAATGGGGCGGCTTGAGCTGTTGCCCCCATCATGAGAGATGAAAATAGAACAGCTAAAATTGTTTTTTTCATTTTGTGGCTCCTTTGGCCTGATTCATAACTGAGATTAACGATTCACGGTCAAGTATTGTTGACAGCACCTCGCCGTCGGCCAAGTTAGGGCCATAAATCTGATTAAAAGGAACTGCGACTTGCCCACGTTTTTGCAAGAACGCAGTAATTTCAGGAGACGGTTTGGTCCAATCTCCACGTAATGCGACAACATCTGGCTCACCTAATAGCTGCTGAATATCATCTCTTAATAGTACATTGTATTTATTTGCCTTGCAGGTAACACACCACTCTGCCGTTACATCAATAAAAACGCGTTTGTTTTGTGCTAGGGCATCGGTAATTGCCTGCTCAGTTAAAGGTTGCCAATTCACTGTATCTTTGACTAATGAGCGACTTCCTGCCTGCTGTCCTTGGGTCATCCAAACAAAAGTGCCCGCAAACAATGTAAATAATACTAAGGGGAAAATAGCCGCTTTTATCCCTTTTTTGATAGCAATAAAGACCACCAGCAAGACTAAGAATATCATGGCAATCGCGGTGGAGTAGGTTGCACCAAAATGAGGAATTAATAAGCTAATTAACCAAAGGCTAGACACTAACATCATCAAGCCAAGCACCGCGCGTAATTTCAGCATCCATGTGCCAGGTTTCGGAAGTAATTTTGCAATAGCAGGGAAAGCGGCAATCAGTAACCAAGGTAAACTCATTCCAATACCTAATGCAGTGAAAATTAACCATAACTCACTCATTGGCGCGGCGAGCGCAAAGGCTACAGCGGTGCCCAAAAATGGTGCAGAACACGGAGTGGCTAATAACGTTGCAAATACGCCTTGCCAGAAATGCCCACTATTCCCCTGTCCCCCCGCTGTCGCGAGGCGTGTATTCGCTTTACTGCCAAGGTTAATTTCGAATAAACCGAATAAATTTGCTGTAAACAATGCGGTAACTAGAACCATAAAACCAATAAACCATGGGTTTTGGAATTGAATTCCCCAACCAACTGCTTGCTGGCCAACACGTAACAGCGTCATCAACAGAGCGAGTAACCAGAAAGAAACTAAGATCCCAGAGGAAGAGAGTAAAAATTGACGACGAATGGTTTTTTGTTCACCCTGTGGCGCCATCAATACGGAGCCGAGTTTCATTGCAAGCACAGGAAGAACGCATGGCATCAAATTAAGAATTAGTCCGCCAACGACAGCGAACAAGACCACTTGCCACAACGAAATTGTACTTCCTGCTCCATTTGGGCTAATTGTGCCAGTAAATGGCGTCACTTCACTGCTAATTTGCTGGGAAATGTCACCATCAGTGACCACAAATGATACGTTTTTTCCTGTTAAGTTTGGTGATTCCCCCCCCCAATCATCACTTACATCAATGATTGCGGTAAGGCTATTCCCTGATGTTTTAATCACTGGCACCCCTAAAACAGCGCCATCGACTACATCAGTGAAAATATTTGGTTTAATCCATGCACTACCTGAATTTTTTTGCAGCTCAATAACCAATTTTTCATTGGCAAAACCCGCTTTTGCTTGCTCAACCAAACCACTCGTTGGTGGCACGGCCCCTTTGGCTTGGTTAAAAGCCCACGTAAAATCAGCGGGGGCTGGCTCCGTTAAATCAAGCTCAAAAGGATAATCGGTTAAAATACAGACATTGCTACATGTCGATAACGTTAAAACACCTGTTAATTTATCGAGTTTGTCTTTGCTAGAGACTGTAATGGGGAAAATAATATCGCCCATATAGCCTTGAGTTGACACCCCAGCCACATCAAAACGCCCAGGTGCGGGCCATTGCCAATCTATTGTATCGACGGGTGTTGACCAAACGATTTCAGGTGCGACGCCCCCTTCTCCTGGTGAGCGCCAATAGGTCTTCCAACCATCATCGAGTTTCACATCCAGCAAAATATCAATTTTGCCATCGTCCTGTTGAGTCGAACTCAGCAAACGCACTTGTGCATGCATTGGGGTGTTATCACTCATCCACCCAGTTTTTGCAGGTTGCAGCCACCCCGTATCCGCAGCCTGTAAGCTGCTCGAAAATAGAGCAAATAAAATCAAAAATGAATTAATTAAAAAACGCATTGTTTCCTCCAGAATAAATTACACCAACGAATTGAAATTCGTTGTGCGCTAATTCCGAAGATTACAAAACTGTAAGTGTCGTCTGACTCTTGGAGGGGCATGCTTTTCTTCATTGTTTGCTCTAGATATAAATAGATTAGTGCAAAATACCATTAATGCAGCTAAAGCAAGAAACATAAAGAAGAAAGGCTCGATAACAGCAGGTAGCAAAGTGATTAATGATTTAGCACTAAGCTCACAACTAGAAAGATGCGTACTGCTATCACTTTGTTCTAATTGAGATTTATCGGTATAGGTAAGGTTAGATCGAGCATGACTTTGTGCGTGAACTAAAACGTTCGGCACAAAAAAATTGGCAAATAGACGCTCTCCGACGGCGCGCTGATTCATACAAATCAATACCATCAGACAGGCGAATATCACTAATCCTTTACCTAATTTTAAATGCCTGTTCATGCGTTTCTCGGTATATCTTCCTGAAATAACACCAATTAAACAACTTTAGCAATAATAACGGTAGAAATCTAACTTTGACTAAAACCGTTATGCCATCTATAAGTTAAATGGAGGTTACATCTTACACAGCAAAACATTCCGTACAAGTAGCATCATCTAACTTTACAAATACATTTCCCTTTTCGATAAACAAAAACTTACCTATCTCTAAAACTCGGCACAGAAATTGCTACATCTTATACAGGAATGAAAGTGGCGATAGTTTGCACCCTAACAGTGCGCGATTATCAGTTTTAAACAATTTTTAGTCGTTATTCACCATATTAGTGCGCTGATTCAAGAATGCACCAAATAATATGCGAGATAGCTCCCGAAATTGAAACAATCCATTTTCATTAGTTAACAAATTTAATTACTTTTTAACAATAATAAAACATACAGCCGATGATCGTGGCGTTATCGAAATCCTCGACACATCAGCAAACATAACACAACAAAACTAACGTCATTCAAGTGTAACCTCGTTCCATGACAGGTCACCTTTGAAATATGACGGGTTTACACCGATGTTCTAAAGGAGCTGTAATTATGCGTATAAGTAAGCTTGTATTATCAATGATGATTTTAGGTGCGACCTGCGCAGTTCAAGCAGACGAGCTAAACGGGACTCTGAAAAAAATCAAAGATAACGGTGTCATTGTTGTTGGTCACCGTGAATCTTCTGTACCGTTTTCCTACTATGACAATAACCAGAAAGTCGTTGGTTATTCACAGGATTACTCAAACGAAATCGTTGATGCAGTGAAGAAAAAATTAAATATGCCAGATCTGCAAGTGAAATTAATCCCAATTACGTCGCAAAACCGTATCCCATTGTTACAAAATGGCACCTTTGACTTCGAGTGTGGCTCAACCACCAATAATATAGAAAGACAAAAACAAGCGGCGTTCTCCAACACAATTTTCGTGGTTGGTACACGCTTACTGACTAAGAACGATTCTGGCGTCAAAGATTTTGCGGACTTAGCAGGGAAAAACGTTGTTGTAACCTCTGGTACAACGTCTGAAATCCTGTTAAATCAATTAAATGACGAAAAAAACATGAAAATGCGCATTATCAGCGCCAAAGACCATGGTGATTCATTCCGTACTTTAGAATCTGGCCGTGCCGTTGCCTTTATGATGGATGACGCACTGCTAGCGGGTGAACGTGCTAAAGCGAAAAAACCTGAAATTTGGGAAATCGTTGGTAAGCCACAAACTGAAGAAGCCTATGGCTGTATGTTGCGTAAAGACGACCCGCAATTCAAAGCACTGGTTGACGAAACTATCGCAACCGCACAAACCTCAGGCAAAGCTGAAAAATCCTTTGATCGTTGGTTTAACCAACCTATCCCACCAAAAAATCTGAATCTGAAGTTTACGTTGTCCGATGAAATGAAAGCACTGTTTAAAGCGCCAAATGACAAAGCACTAAACTAATAAAAAAGACAAACAGGGTGTTACTGGAAGTAAGGGTTGCAAGGCGGTCGTTCCCCGCCTTGCTCACTCTTCACAGTATTCGGGACAATCTAATTGCCCACAGGAAGTCAAAATTATGTCAATTAATTGGAATTGGGGAATATTCCTTCAGGAAGCCCCGTTTGGGAATACCACTTATTTAGGGTGGTTAATATCTGGCCTAGAAGTCACTGTCACACTTTCTATTTGCGCATGGATTATCGCATTCTTAGTCGGTTCATTTTTCGGTATTTTACGTACAGTCCCTAACCGCTTTTTAGCCTTTTTAGGTACCGCTTATGTGGAATTATTCCGTAACGTGCCACTCATCGTGCAATTCTTCACGTGGTATTTAGTGATCCCTGAGCTGCTTCCCCGCTCAATTGGCGATTGGTTTAAAATGGAGTTAGATCCTAACTATCAATTTTTTATTTCTTCAATGTTATGTCTGGGGTTATTTACCGCAGCACGTATGACCGAACAGGTACGCGCGGCAATACAATCACTGCCTAGAGGGCAAAAAAGCGCAGCGTTAGCGATGGGCTTAACCTTGCCACAAACCTATCGTTACGTATTATTGCCAAATGCGTATCGCGTGATCTTGCCACCAATGACCTCAGAAATGTTGAACTTGGTGAAAAACTCTGCCATTGCCTCCACCATCGGCTTAGTCGATATGGCGGCACAAGCAGGTAAGCTGCTCGATTACTCAGCTCACGCATGGGAATCATTCACTGCAATTACATTAGCTTATGTAGGTATTAACGTCATCATTATGATTTTGATGGCGCTATTAGAGCGTAAAGTTCGCTTACCTGGCACATTAGGAGGGCGATAAAATGATTTATGATTTTGATTGGAGCTCAATTGCCCCAAGCATGCCCTTCTTAATTGATGGCTTTATTGTAACGGCTAAAATCACATTAACCGCTATTGTAGTGGGGATTTTATGGGGAACCGTCTTGGCGGTCATGCGTTTATCAACTTTCAAGCCAATTAGCTGGTTTGCTGCGCTTTACGTGAATACGTTCCGTTCCATTCCACTCGTTATGGTCTTGTTATGGTTCTATTTAATCGTTCCAAGCTTATTACAAAATGTTCTAGGCTTATCACCAAAAAATGATATTCGTTTGATTTCAGCAATGATAGCCTTCTCTCTTTTTGAAGCGGCTTATTATTCCGAAATCATTCGTGCGGGTATTCAAAGCATTTCCCGTGGACAAGCCTCTGCTGCGTTAGCGCTAGGCATGACACAAATGCAAACCATGAGACTCGTCGTGTTACCGCAAGCGTTTAAAGCGATGGTACCACTGTTATTAACACAAGGTATTGTGTTATTTCAGGACTCATCCCTTGTGTATGTCCTGAGCTTAACCGACTTCTTCCGTACCGCCACAAATATTGGTGAGCGAGATGGCACACAGGTAGAGATGGTACTGTTTGCAGGTCTGGTGTACTTTATTATCAGTTTTGGCGCTTCAATGTTAGTGAATTATCTTAAGAAAAGGACTGTTTCATGATTACCCTGAAAAATGTATCCAAATGGTATGGCCAATTTCAGGTGCTCACAGACTGCACAACTGAAGTTAAAAAAGGTGAAGTTGTCGTCGTATGTGGGCCATCTGGTTCGGGTAAATCCACATTAATAAAAACAGTGAATGGCTTAGAACCTATTCAGCAGGGTGAGATTTTTGTGAATGATATTCAAGTCAATAGCAAAAAAACAGACCTTGCAAAACTACGTTCTAAAGTGGGGATGGTATTCCAACACTTTGAATTATTTCCACATTTATCCATTATTGAAAACTTAACACTGGCGCAAGTTAAAGTGTTAAATCGCGATAAAAAGGAAGCTGAGGCAAAAGGTTTGAAATTATTGGAACGCGTAGGTTTATCCAGCCATGCCAATAAATTCCCTGCTCAGCTTTCAGGGGGACAACAACAACGTGTCGCTATTGCTCGAGCGCTGTGTATGGATCCTATCGCCATGTTGTTCGATGAACCCACATCGGCCCTTGACCCTGAAATGATCAATGAAGTGCTCGATGTTATGGTTGAGCTCGCCAATGAAGGAATGACCATGATGGTGGTGACCCATGAAATGGGCTTCGCCAAAAAAGTAGCTAATCGCGTTATTTTTATGGATGAAGGCAAGATTGTCGAAGACAGTAAAAAAGAAGACTTTTTTGCTAATCCTCAGTCTGATAGAGCAAAAGATTTCCTCGCTAAAATCTTGCACTAAATTCAGTTATTACATGGCAGAAAACCATTAGGTTTTCTGCCACTTTTTATAAATAATCTGCCCAATAACCCCACCACCACCATCTTTTGGATGATGTATTCCATCCATCACTTTCACCTCAGCAAAATCAAATGGAGAAATGCCCTCTAAGCATGCCACATTAATGCCATATTCTTCTGGGTTCGAACGTCTTTGATGAAAAGTGTAAATGCCACACACTGAGCAAAAATAATGTACGGCTTGATTAGTATTAAAGCGGTATTGAGTTAGCTTTTCTTCACCTTCAAGAATATTAACTCCAGATAATGGCGCAGAAACCGCGATGGCTCCTCTCATGGAGCAAAAAGAACAGTTGCAACGCCTAGCAGTATTAAGCCCATCAGTTAAAGCCACTGTAAACTTTACCACACCACAGTGACATTGTGCTTTCATTTTAACCACTCAATCTTCTCCTCATCTTTAATCTTCCCCTTAATTTATGCGTAATATTTTCATCTTATTAAGGGATTGATGCTCTTTTGTACATAATATAAATGTGCCGTTTTACGTCTATAGACAAATAACCACTTACTGAATTTGAAATAGTTCAACAAACCACTACCATTTCACTGTTTTTTTAGTTAAGTTGTTTGGTTATCAGAGTAAAATATTCTGACTCCGTTCCCCGAAAAGCAATATCCAGCTTCCCCCGAAGGTTCAGCTAATCAACTATTGTTGTTTTCGGTGAGGATCCGCTATGCTATGCGGATCTTAATTAAGAAAGACATTCACGCTACAAATGTAGCATTTATTCACCATAGGATTATCGGTGCCATGCAAGAACAATATCGTCCAGAAGATATAGAGCCTAAAGTACAGCGTCACTGGGATGAAAAAGCAACTTTCAAAGTGACTGAAGACAACAGCAAAGAAAAATACTACTGCCTGTCCATGCTACCTTACCCTTCTGGTCGACTACACATGGGCCATGTACGTAACTACACCATGGGTGACGTTATCTCTCGTTACCAACGTTTGTTGGGGAAAAACGTTCTCCAACCAATTGGTTGGGATGCGTTTGGTCTACCTGCTGAAGGTGCTGCGGTTAAAAATAACACTGCTCCTGCGCCATGGACTTATGCCAATATTGATTACATGAAAAGCCAGCTTAAAATGCTCGGCTTCGGTTACGATTGGGATCGCGAAGTCACGACTTGTACCCCTGAATATTACCGTTGGGAACAATGGTTCTTCACTAAGCTGTATGAAAAGGGTTTAGTGTATAAAAAAACCTCAGCGGTCAACTGGTGTCCACATGACTTAACCGTTCTGGCTAATGAACAAGTCATTGATGGGTGCTGCTGGCGTTGTGATACCCCAGTTGAGCGCAAAGAAATCCCACAATGGTTCATCAAGATTACTAACTACGCAGAAGAGTTGCTCAACGATCTGGACAAATTGGAAGATTGGCCTGAGCAAGTTAAAACGATGCAACGCAACTGGATCGGCCGCTCCGAGGGGACTGAGATCACCTTTAATGTTGCTGACCGCGATGAAACCTTAACGGTTTATACCACTCGCCCTGATACCTTTATGGGTGCAACTTATGTTGCCGTTGCCGCAGGTCACCCTTTAGCAAAAGAAGCCGCTACGAATAATCCTGAATTAGCGCAATTTATTGATGAATGCCGTAACACCAAAACCGCAGAAGCGGATATGGCAACGATGGATAAAAAAGGGATGGCAACAGGCTTATTCGTTGTACATCCATTGACTCAAGAAAAACTGCCAATTTGGGTCGCAAACTTTGTATTAATGGAATACGGTACTGGCGCGGTTATGGCCGTCCCTGCTCACGACCAACGTGACTGGGAGTTTGCTCACAAATACAATCTGCCAATTAAAGCCGTCATTGCTGATGCAGAAGGCAACGAGCCTGATTTATCCCAAGAAGCCATGACGGAGAAAAACGCACTGATTAATTCAGGTGAATTCAGCGGGTTAGACCATCAAGCTGGTTTCAATGCGATTTCAGACAAACTTGTTGCACTGGGTGCAGGCCAACGTAAAGTCAACTATCGCTTACGTGACTGGGGTGTTTCACGTCAACGTTACTGGGGCGCGCCAATCCCAATGGCAACATTGGAAGACGGCACTGTCGTTCCTGTTCCAGAAGATCAACTGCCTGTGATTTTGCCTGAAGATGTTGTGATGAACGGCATTACCAGCCCGATTAAAGCAGATCCTGAGTGGGCGAAAATGACCATTAATGGTCAACCTGCACTACGTGAAACAGATACCTTCGATACCTTTATGGAATCTTCTTGGTACTACGCACGTTATACTTGCCCTCAATATGATGACGGTATGTTAGACCCAGCCGCAGCTAACTACTGGTTACCTGTAGACCAATATATTGGCGGTATTGAACACGCTATCATGCACTTAATGTATTTCCGTTTCTTCCACAAATTGATGCGTGATGCAGGGCTGGTCAACTCCGATGAACCCGCAAAACGCCTACTGTGCCAAGGCATGGTACTTGCTGATGCATTCTATTACACGGGAAGCGATGGACAACGTGTTTGGGTTTCCCCTGCTGATGCCATTGTTGAACGTGATGACAAAAACCGTATTACTAAAGCTGTAGACAATGAAGGCCATGAACTGGTTTATACTGGTATGAGCAAAATGTCTAAGTCTAAAAATAACGGTATTGACCCACAATTAATGGTCGAAAAATACGGCGCAGATACGGTTCGTTTATTCATGATGTTTGCAGCACCGCCTGAGCTAACCCTTGAATGGCAAGAGTCTAGCGTTGAAGGCGCCAACCGATTCGTTCGCCGTGTTTGGCGTTTAGTGCATGAACATTCTCAAAAAGGCGCAACATCTCCTTTAGATATCAGTGCATTAACGACAGAGCAAAAAGACTTACGCCGTGATCTACACAAAACAATCGCTAAAGTCTCTGATGATTTTAGTCGCCGTTATGCATTTAACACGGCAATTGCCGCGATCATGGAGTTCTTGAATAAATTAGTCCGTGCTCCGCAAGAAACCGAGCAAGACCGTGCATTAGTCCAAGAGTCTCTCGAAGCCATTACACTGATGCTGTCACCTATTATCCCACATGCTTGCTTTGAAATGTGGAAAGCTTTGGGTCATCAAACAGACATCGATTTCGCACAGTGGCCTGTTGCTGATGAAAAAGCCATGATTGATGACACTAAGTTGGTTGTCGTTCAAGTCAATGGCAAGGTGCGTGGTCGTATTACCGTTCCAGCCGATGCGACACAAGAATTTGTCTTAGAAATGGCGCAACAAGAGCCTAGCGTGTCAAAATACCTTGAAGAGGTGAGTATTCGCAAAGTAATCTATGTTCCAGGCAAATTGCTTAACCTTGTTGTAGGTTGATATTAGGCTGTTGGCTGATAAGGAGGCCAGGTGCGTTATCTAATAACTTTATTTTTGAGTCTTGCGGTACTCGTTACCGCAGGTTGCGGTTTTCGTTTACAAGGAACAACGCAAATTCCTGAAGAATTGAAAACATTGCAGCTGAGTTCAAACGATCCATACGGCTACCTGACACGTGCCCTTCGGGAACAATTGCGACTCAATAACGTGACGATCCTCGAAACAGGCAACGCGAGCGTCCCTATTTTGAAAATCACAAGTTCCAGTGAAAACACTGAAACTGTATCGATTTATCAAGATGGTAAAGCTGCTGAGAAACAATTAACGTTCACGATGAATGCGCAGGTTTTAATGCCAGATGGTGCAATATACCCGCTGCAAAGCCGTGTAGAACGTACTTTCTTTGACAACCCATTAGAAGCACTTGCAAAAGATGCGGAAAAAGAGATTGTTAAGCAAGAAATGCAAGAGCAGGCGGCACGCAATATCGTCCGCAAGTTACTGTTGGTTCACTCAGCTGAACTTGAAAAAGCGAAAGCTCAAGCCGCTGAAGCTAACACGCAACCATAATGACGCGTATTTACCCTGAACAGTTGGCCTCTTCGTTACAAGAGTCTCTAAGAGGCCGCTATTTAATTTGGGGCAATGAGCCCCTTCTTCTTCAAGAAAGTCAGGATGCGATTCGTAAAGCCGCTATTGAGCAAGGGTTCGAAGAGCATTTTACTTTTGCCCTTGAGCAAAACACGGATTGGGATGAAATTTTTAGCTTGTGCCAAGCACTGAGCTTATTCGCCAGCCGTCAAACACTCACTTTACTGCTCCCCGAAAATGGCCCAAATGCGGCAATGGCGGAAAAATTAAACCAGCTTTCTCAATTATTGCACGCCGATTTACTGTTGGTGCTGCGTGGGCACAAGTTAACCAAAGCCCAAGAAAACAGTGCTTGGTTTAAAGCTATTAGCCAAGATGCGATTTATGTCAGCTGTTTAACGCCTGAATACCAACGCTTGCCTCAATGGGTGTCTAAGCGCGCATACAATATGCGGTTATCCCTCGAAGCTGAAGCAAACCAATTGCTTTGCTATTGTTATGAAGGGAATCTATTGGGGTTAGCTCAAGCTCTTGAGCGACTTTCATTACTCTACCCCGATGGCAAATTGACCTACCCACGAGTTGAAAGCGCGGTGAATGATTCCGCACATTTCACCCCTTTTCATTGGGTTGATGCCCTATTAGCGGGGAAATCTCGCCGCTCATGGCATATTCTTGAGCAACTTCAACATGAAGATGTTGAACCTGTTATTTTATTGCGCTCAATCCAACGAGAATTAATGCTGTTGATCACCTTAAAACGCCAATCAGCGACTACACCTTTAAAAACCTTATTTGACCAACACAAGGTCTGGCAGAACCGCCGTGGCGTGATGACTGAAGCTTTGCAACGTTTAAGTTTGCATCAATTACAATCTGCACTCATGTTATTAACTCAAGCAGAGGTTCACATTAAACAAGACTTTAGCCATTCTGCATGGCCCGATCTTCAATCCCTGTCTATGTTGCTGTGTGGCAAATCATTTGCAGAGAATTTTATTCATGGTTAATCAGCTTGCTTTTCAAAAAAAAAATACGGGTCTGCAAGCCTTATTTGGCGGAACATTCGACCCCATCCATTATGGTCATTTGCGCCCTGTTCAAGCACTCGCAAAGCAAGTTGGGTTACAAAAGGTTCTTTTGCTACCAAACCACGTTCCGCCTCATCGCCCGCAGCCTGAAGCAAGCCCATCCCAACGATTAGAAATGGTAAAATTAGCCATTCAAGGTAATCCGTTATTTACAATTGATACACGGGAACTCGAAAAAAATTCGCCATCTTATACCATTGAAACATTGACAGAATTACGCCAAGAAAAGGGCTCGACGCAACCTTTAGCGTTTATTATTGGGCAAGACTCATTACTTTCCATTAATACCTGGCACGGGTGGGATAAAATATTAGATAACTGCCATTTACTGGTTTGCTCACGTCCAGGGTATGCAACACAATTTACTGACCCGAAAATGCAAGCATGGCTTTCACAACATAAAACAGCCCAGCCCGAAAAATTGCGCAGTACACCCCACGGTTATATTTTTTTAGGGGATACACCGCTTATTAATATTTCCGCTACAGAGATACGCCAAAAATTAATTGCAGGTGATAGCTGCCGTGATTTAATTCCTGAAGCTGTTTTACAGTATATTCACCAGCAAGGTCTTTACCAACGATAAGGCCTTTCTCTTAATACATTACAGTTAGGGTAAGGCGCAAAGAAATATTGCCCCTTGAGGTAGTCATCGGGATATTGCTGTAGCAATTGCTGCATCATCATTAATGGCCGATTAATGGGCAAATAACCTTCTCGATAATCATTAATTAACCACAACAATCGTTTTTTCTCGTCTTGAGTTGCTTTATGTTTAAAATAGCCTTGCATATGGCTAAGTGCATTTACTTGAATATTTTTAGGCGCTACGGTTGCAAATATTTCCATCAAGCTCGCTTTATATTGATTAAAAAATAACGTCAAATTACTGCCTTTGCGAATAGTCGCCACTAGACGACCTGTTAATTGATACCCCACAGGGGAGTACGCCATAATCAAATATTTATGACGACTATGAAATTGAATTATTTCATGATGAGTTAACCGCTGTTGCAAATATTCAAGCCGTTGCAAGGTATATAATTGCGTTAAAAAAGCATCCCAGTGGGGTATATCTTGCAATTTATCTCCCGTTAAAATAGGTATATTCGCAGGAAATAACCCGATTAATTCGGATAGATTCGATAATGAACAGACCACTCCCAACGCCCCCGCTGTACAAGAAACACTCGATAGATTGGTTATGGATTCCACAATAGGAGCGATGTCATCCTGTATTTCTATCGGGAGGTGATTAATCCCTTCAAACATAAACACTTGAGGCTTAATTATTTGCACTCTGTTCATCCCATTCTAAAATATTTGTTAGGGTAAAAATTTCTTTTGTTATTTTGTAAAGTTAACACAAACTTCTTGCCCAAATGAGCAGATATCCCTATAAATTTCACTTCAAAATGAATAAAAAAGAATTTAGCCGATTTTTCTTAAAATCTAGGGTAAAATGACTCTGCTGAAAATGAGTCTAATTCGTTTATTGGCAGCAAACTATTTGTCTATAAACTACAAACAGTATTTAACATCATATTCTGTTTGTTTGAATAAAAGGTGAACCTTTTGCAAGGAACTGAACTCCAAAAATTTATTATCGAAAGTCTCGATGATGCGAAAGCCGAAGATATCATCACTATCGATGTTCAAGGGAAATCAAGTATTACCGATCAGATGATCATCTGTACAGGAACCTCAAGCCGCCATTTGATGTCCGTCGCTGACAGGTTGATTGACGCTTGCCGTAAAAACGGGTTAATGCCGTTAGGTGTTGAAGGGCAAGGAATTTCTGATTGGATTGTTGTTGATCTTGGCGATGCCATCGTTCACATCATGCAAGATGAAAGTCGCCGTATGTATGAATTAGAAAAACTCTGGAGCTGAGGTTGAAATTACAGCTCATTGCCGTTGGAACAAAAATGCCGGACTGGGTTCAGACCGGCTTTATGGATTATCTCCACCGATTTCCTAAAGATATGCCGTTTGAACTAACGGAAATTCCAGCAGGAAAACGTGGAAAAAATGCCGATATCAAGCGTATTTTGGAAAAAGAAGGCGAGTTAATGCTTGCCGCAGTAGGGAAAGGTAATCGCATTGTCACACTGGATATTCCAGGTGACCGCTGGGATACCCCCAAACTTGCTGTCCAACTTGATAAATGGAAACAAGATGGTCGAAATGTCAGCTTGTTGATTGGTGGTCCCGAAGGCCTTGCCCCTGCTTGCAAAGAAGCAGCGGAGCAAAGTTGGTCATTGTCACCACTTACGCTACCACACCCTTTAGTTCGAGTCCTTGTTGCCGAAAGTCTTTATCGGGCATGGAGTATTACGACTAATCACCCTTACCACAGGGAATAGTCAGGTTTTAATATGTTCAAAATGGCAATGGGATGAAAACACAACGCACCCCTTTTCGCGACCATACCGCTGAATCTGTCTTATTTATTCGCCGAGCGCTTATTGCCTTCGGCGTGATTGTTATTTTGACTGCCATTCTTGTCACTAATTTGTATCATCTGCAAATTGTTCGTCATGAAGATTATCAAACTCGTTCAAATGATAACCGAATCAAATTAGTCCCTATTGCGCCAAGCCGCGGAATTATTTATGACCGACGAGGAACACAACTTGCGCTTAACAGCACATTCTATCAACTAGAAATCATTCCTGAAAAAGTCGATGATTTAAAAGAAACACTTGAAAAATTACGCAATGTTGTCGATTTAACCGATGAAGATATCACTAACTTTGAAAAAGAGCGTAAACGTTCACGCCGTTTTACCTCTATTGCACTGAAAACTCAACTTAATGAAGTACAAGTAGCGCGCTTTGCAGTTAATCAATACCGCTTTCCTGGTTTAGAGGTCAAAAGCTACCAGCGCCGTTCTTACCCTTATGGATCCGCATTAACTCACGTGATTGGCTACGTCGCAAAAATTAACGATAAAGACGTAGAACGCTTGGATAAAGAAGGCGTATTGCCAAACTATGCTGCGAGCCACGATATTGGAAAATTAGGCATTGAACGCTTTTACGAAGATATCTTGCACGGTAAAACAGGCTATGAAGAAGTCGAGGTCAATAGCCGCGGTCGCGTGATCCGCCAGTTACATGAGCAACCGCCTCAAGCAGGGCGTGATATCTATCTCACTATCGACCTAGAACTACAAACTTATATCGAAAAACTGTTAACCACCAGCCGCGCCGCTGTCGTCGTAACCGACCCTCGCAATGGAGAAATACTGGCTTTGGTATCAAACCCGAGTTATGACTCAAACTTGTTTGTTAATGGTATCTCGAACAAAGATTATCAGGCGTTGCTAAATAACCCAGATAGACCGCTTATTAACCGCACCACTCAGGGGCTCTATCCTCCTGCATCAACGGTAAAACCATTTATTTCGGTTGCTGCCCTAAGCGAAAAAGTGATCACACCGAATACCACCATTTTTGACCCTGGCTGGTGGCAACTTCCTGGCTCAGAAAAACGTTACCGTGACTGGAAACGTTGGGGGCACGGTAAATTAAATGTTGTTAAATCGATTGTTGAATCAGCGGATACTTTCTTCTATCAAGTCGCTTATGATATGGGGATAGACCGTCTTTCTGCGTGGATGACGCGTTTTGGTTTCGGAGAATACACAGGCATTGACCTTGCAGAAGAACGTTCAGGTATCATGCCAACCCGAGAATGGAAGCAAAAGCGTTATAAAAAACCCTGGTATCAAGGGGATACAATTCCTGTTGGAATAGGTCAAGGCTACTGGACAGCAACACCAATCCAAATGTCTAAAGCATTGATGACGTTAATCAATGATGGCCAAGTCAAAACCCCTCACCTGCTGTATGGCACGAAACTGGGTAACGCAATGGTGCCTTATGAAGATAAGGAAACCAAGCAAATTGGTGACATTCATTCGGGATATTGGGAACTGGCTAAACACGGTATGTATGGTGTCGCAAATGCGCCGAACGGTACGGGTCGTCGCAGCTTTATTGGCACCCCCTATAAAGTGGCTGCCAAATCAGGAACTGCACAGGTTTTCAGCTATGAAACCTATAATGCAAGTAAGCTGGCAGAACATTTACGTGACCACAAATTAATGATTGCTTATGCACCTTATGATAAGCCAACAATTGCTATCGCGATTATTTTAGAAAACGGCGGTGCAGGTCCAGCAGTTGGTGATATTGTTCGCCAAATATTTGACCATGTCCTGCTTGGCGATAACCGAACTGAAGTTGTCTCATCAGCAGCAGGTGTGGGGGAAGATCGCTAATGCGTGTTTTAAGAACCTTTTTTATGAGCAATAAAGATTATGACTGACGATAAGAGAAAAAATTCATTATCAACGCGTCTGCACATAGATGTACCTATGTTATTGATCATTATTGCATTACTTGCTTACAGCGCGTTTATCATGTGGAGCGCTAGTGGGCAAGACCCTGAAATGATGGAAAGAAAACTTGGGCAAATTGCCACAGGTTTTATTGTCATGATTGTGATGGCACAAATTCCTCCTCGGATGTATGAAAGTTGGGCGCCGCACTTATTTATTTTTTGCGTGATTTTACTGATTTTTGTAGATGTGTTCGGGCAAATAAGTAAAGGGGCTCAACGTTGGTTAGATTTAGGCTTTGTACGTTTTCAGCCATCTGAAATCGCTAAAATAGCCGTTCCTCTGATGGTAGCGCGCTTTATGAACCGCGATTCGTGCCCGCCTTCATTTAAAAATACACTGATTGCCTTAATACTGATTTTTGTTCCAACACTACTCGTTGCCGCACAGCCTGACCTTGGAACCTCTATTTTAGTCGCGGCTTCAGGGCTGTTTGTTCTCTTTCTTGCGGGGATGAGCTGGCGGCTTATCGCCGTTGCAGCCATCGCACTTGCCGCCTTTATCCCGCTGTTATGGTTCTTCTTGATGCATGATTATCAAAGAGCTCGCGTGATGATGCTACTCGATCCTGAAACAGACCCGTTAGGTGCTGGCTACCATATCATTCAATCTAAAATCGCCATTGGCTCTGGTGGGCTCATGGGCAAAGGTTGGTTACATGGTACGCAATCTCAACTGGAGTTCTTACCAGAAAGGCATACCGACTTTATTTTTGCTGTACTGGCAGAAGAACTGGGTTTGGTTGGTGTTCTTATTCTTTTAGGTCTCTATATACTGCTAATCATTCGTGGGCTGTATATCGCCGCGAGTGCACAGAATACGTTTGGCCGAGTGATGGTTGGCGGTTTGATCTTAATCCTTTTTGTTTATGTATTTGTTAATATCGGCATGGTAAGTGGTATATTACCCGTTGTTGGCGTCCCCCTCCCCTTGGTGAGTTATGGGGGGTCTGCCTTAATTGTATTAATGGCTGGGTTCGGTATTATCATGTCGATACATACACACCGAAAATTTCTATCCAAAAGTTTATAAAATGAGGCTTAGTATGCGTTTACAATGGATAATGCTTGGCATCACTGCCGCGCTACTCAGTGGCTGTGTGACAGAAGACGTTAAGCAGGCACCACAAGTGCCGACAAATGTGCCAACACAAGATGTATTAGGTGCAGAGCCTCATTATGAGCCATATCATCCGACGGCAAATAACGACTATTCCCGTAATGGGCAACAATATCAAATTGTTCGCGATCCAGCTCAGTTTTCACAAGTCGGTTATGCATCAATTTACGGTGCTGAATCGACTGGCAATATGACCGCAATTGGTGAGCGCGTAAACCCCGTTGAATTAACGGCTGCGCATCCTACGTTACCTATCCCAAGCTATGTTCGCATTACTAATATGATGAATGGCCGTATGATGGTCGTTCGTGTTAATGACCGTGGCCCTTACATCCCAGGTAAAAGTATTGCAGTTTCCCGCGCAACGGCAGATCGCTTAAATTTAATGCCGACAACAAAAATCAAAATTGATGCAATTTCAGTTGCACAAGATGGCAGTTTATCTGGTGCAGGTACCGTTGGCTCCAACTTTGTCAAACAAAGCTATGCCCTGCCAGGACGTCCACAATTAGGTTCAGGCCCAATGGGCACACCTGTAATGGAAAATTTACCAACGCCAGAAAATGCACTGCCAGTTCAACAACCTAAAGAACCAATGCAACCCACCATGCCTGACATGAGCTTGCAAACACCAACGCCTACACCTGCGCCTCAAGCTGCGAGTGAAGAAGCGGTACCTGAACGCGGCTTTTTAGTTCAAGCAGGGGCAATTAGTAGCCAAACCAATGCACAATCGATGCTAAATGAGTTAAAAAACCAGTTTAATGTGCCTGGTCGTCTCCAACCTTATAATGGAATTTACCGCGTACAATTAGGGCCATTTAGTACAAGACAACAAGCTGTCGAGGTTCAAGGGCGTTTGCAGTCCGAACGCAACCAAGCTTCGATGGTTATCGCACCTTAAGGCTTCAAATATGTGAAGGGGAAAGAGATAACACCACTTCACATATGAAAAAGATAAAATGCAATAAAATGATTGGCGCAATGTAAAAGGGGCTTTTTTGTTCACTCACTCTTTTGCTACACTGCGCCTCCTTGTGTTAACCGAATTTCGGATGTAATGGTACAACCATGAATAATGTCGCTCCATCACGCATTGTGCGTCACACTGTGCTGGGTTCTGCACTGCTGCTTTTGACTGCCAATATTGCAACTGCTAATGAAACTTTTCCAAATACCTCAATTCCTGCGGCACCGCCAATTGATGCAGAAGCTTATATTCTGATTGATTATAATTCAGGAAAAGTCCTCGCTGAAAGTAATGCAGATCAGCGCCGTGATCCTGCTAGTTTAACCAAAATGATGACGAGCTACGTGATTGGTCAAGCGATTAAATCAGGTAAAATTGGTGCGAATGACATGGTCACGGTAGGTGAAGATGCATGGGCAACAGGAAATCCTGTGTTTAAAGGCTCCTCATTGATGTTTTTAAAACCAGGCGATCGCGTCAGTGTTTCTCAGTTAACGCGCGGTATTAACCTGCAATCAGGTAACGATGCCTGTGTCGCGATGGCGGATCATATCGCGGGTGATCAAACCAATTTCGTTCAGCTAATGAATGGCTATGTGAATAAACTGGGCTTGAAAAATACCCATTTCCAAACGGTTCATGGTTTGGATGCCGATGGGCAGTATAGTTCAGCACGAGACATGGCACTGATTGGCCAAGCACTCGTACGTGATGTCCCTGAAGAATATGCTATCTACAAAGAAAAAGAGTTTACCTTTAACAATATCCGCCAAACAAACCGTAATGGCCTGTTATGGGATAAGAGCCTCGCAGTTGATGGGATCAAAACGGGTCACACTAATGCCGCAGGGTACAACCTAGTTGCCTCTGCAACTGAAGGTGACATGCGTTTAATTTCTGTCGTTATGGGCGGCAAAAGTAGCAAAGGCCGTGATGCAGAAAGTAAAAAATTATTAACTTATGGCTTCCGTTTCTATGAAACAGTAAAACCACTGCAAGCAGGGGTCGATTTTGCCAGTGCACCCGTCTGGTTTGGTGATGAAAACGAGGTCAAACTCGGTGTTGTCGAAGATCTCTACCTGACTATACCGCGTGGTCGTTTAAAAGACTTGAAAGCCAGCTATGAACTATCCACTACAGAGCTGCAGGCCCCATTAACAAAGGGCCAGCAGGTGGGGACAATTAGCTTCCAACTAGATGGCAAAACTATCGAGCAGCACCCATTAGCGGTGCTGAAAGATGTTGAAGAAGGTGGTTTTTTCAGTCGCCTAATCGACTATATTAAACTGTTATTCCATCGCTGGTTCGGCTAGCCCTTGAAACGAAAATAAGTCATCCCCATATAGTAAGTATCAATATGTTTGTTGGATGAAGACAACTCATTGGCTGGTTTGATACCAGCCAATCTTTTTCAACCAGCGACACAATTTAAAAAAATTAGGAGTGCCCATGAAAACGAAATTAGGTGAACTGCTTGAGTTCCCATGTCCATTAACTTACAAAGTAATGGGCTTGGCACAGCCTGAACTGGTTGATCAAGTGATTGAAGTGGTTCAACGCCACGCACCAGGTGATTATGCCCCTGATGTCAAACCAAGCAGCAAAGGTAATTATCACTCAGTGTCGATTACCATTAATGCCACCCATATTGAACAAGTTGAAACCTTGTATAGTGAATTAGGTGCATTAGAATTAGTGAAAGTTGTTCTTTAATGAACGCTTAACTGACAAGCCGAATAGCATCACTGCTGTTCGGCTTTTTTGTTTTATGGGTTAGATAAATAACAAATTAATAACAAAGCAAACTGGAGATATGCTTTTTGCGGAGTTATACTGCCTTCATTTGAACCGTTGGACACAAAATTTTGTCAGACAGAAGCATCATCATTCGCCAACTTGGCCATGCACCTTATCAAACGGTTTCTGATGCCATGCACCAATTTACTGAGTGTCGCACCGCAAAAACCCTTGATGAAATTTGGCTTGTTGAGCACCCGCGTGTTTTCACTCAGGGGCAAGCAGGGAAAGCTGAACATGTTTTAGCTCCTGGAGATATCCCTGTCATTCAAAGCGATAGAGGCGGCCAAGTCACCTATCATGGCCCTGGTCAGCAAGTCATGTATGTTATGCTTGATTTAAAGCGCAATAAAATTGGCGTACGTGAACTCGTCACTGCGCTGGAAAACACGGTGGTAAACACTCTAGCCCATTTTAATATTGAAGCTTACCCTCGCCCTGATGCCCCTGGTGTTTATGTTAATGGGGAAAAAATTTGCTCTCTTGGGTTACGCATTCGCCAAGGTTGCTCATTCCACGGGTTAGCATTAAATATTGATATGGATCTTGAGCCGTTTAACCGTATAAACCCGTGTGGTTACAGTGAGTTGAAAATGACTCAAGTCTGTGACCTCGCCCCCAAAGTGTCATTATCTGATGTTCAGCCTGTGCTAATTAGCCAATTCTGTGACACACTGGGATTTCATATTGTTCAATAATAATGCTATAATTTTTTAACATTTTTAAAAAATTTTTTAATGGGTGAGTTACGGCGCTCCCTGTATTTTGTTTAGAATTAGAACTTATCCATCAGCATAAAAGATAACTGGAACCGTCATATTATGAGTAAACCAATTCAGATAGAACGCGGAATTAAATATCGTGACGCCGACAAAATGGCGCTGATCCCTGTCAAAAATGTGGTGACTGAACGCGAAGAAATTCTACGCAAACCTGACTGGATGAAAATTCGGCTTCCCGCTGACTCAACACGTATACAAGGTATCAAAGCAGCGATGCGCAAAAATGGCCTTCACTCCGTATGTGAAGAAGCCTCCTGCCCAAATCTATCTGAATGCTTTAATCATGGTACAGCTACCTTTATGATCTTAGGGGCTATTTGTACCAGACGCTGTCCATTCTGTGATGTTGCCCACGGCCGTCCTAACGCACCCGATGCAAATGAGCCTGAAAAATTAGCGCAAACGATCAAAGACATGGCATTACGTTATGTGGTGATCACCTCTGTTGACCGCGACGATCTGCGTGATGGTGGCGCACAACATTTTGCGGATTGTATCAGTGCTATTCGCGAGAAAAGCCCATCGATTAAAATCGAAACCCTAGTCCCCGATTTCCGTGGCCGTATGGATCGCGCATTAGAAATCTTAACGGCAACACCACCTGATGTGTTTAACCACAACCTTGAAAACGTGCCACGTGTTTATCGCCAAGTTCGCCCTGGTGCAAATTATGAATGGTCACTGAAATTACTCGAAAAATTCAAAGAAGCTCATCCTGATATCCCAACCAAATCAGGTTTGATGGTTGGCCTTGGTGAGACTAATGCTGAAATCATTGAGGTTATGCGGGATTTACGTCGCCATGGCGTAACCATGCTGACCCTTGGGCAATACTTGCAGCCGAGCCGTCACCATTTACCTGTAAAACGCTACGTAAGCCCTGCAGAGTTCGATGAGATGAAAGAAGAAGCGATGGCAATGGGCTTTACCCATGCAGCTTGTGGGCCTTTTGTACGCTCATCTTACCATGCTGACTTGCAAGCTAAAGGCGAAGAAGTGAAATAAGTACTCAATTTATTCATTTATTCACCTAGAGACCTGATTTGGGAAACCGAGTCAGGTTTTTTATTGCCAATCATTCCTCAGTTTTTTCCATAAAAAAACTCGCTCCAGTTAACTAGAGCGAGTTTATAGCTGTTCGTTTCTAATTGTTAATTATTAAAATTACAGAGAGACAACGTTTACAGCAGATGGGCCTTTAGCACCTTCAGTGATTTCAAATTCAACTTTCTGGCCTTCCGCTAGGGTTTTGAAACCATCGCTAGCAATCGCAGAAAAGTGAACAAAAACATCTTTGCTGCCATCTTCTGGAGTGATAAAACCAAAACCTTTAGATTCGTTGAACCACTTAACGTTACCTTTAACTTTAGACATCAAATTATTACCTTTAAAATAAAATAGACACACCATCTGTATCAAGCTCAGTACATCAGATCTCTGAGTTACTTGTCTACAACCTAGATCACGAAAACCAACTAAAATGATAAAAATATATTATTTATTGGTTATTTCCGCTCTGCTTTCGCCAATTATTCTTATCAATAGCAATTAATCCAACTAATAGTATCACCTATAGCGAATTATTTAGATTTTACTTCTCATGTAATAGCAGCCAATCTTTAATATCTAATCCCCCCGTGTATCCCACTAACTTACCATCATGGCCTAACACACGGTGACAGGGCACGATTAATGAAATGGGATTACGTGAATTTGCCATTCCCACCGCACGGCAATAATTGGCAGAGCCTAACTTCAACGCTAAATCCTTATAACTCCAACGCTCCCCATAAGGGATCCCACATAGATGCTTCCATACTTTCTTTTGGAACTCTGTGCCATGGGGGTTTAACGCCACCGTAAACGTTTTTCTTTTGTGGTTAAAATATTCTTTTAATTCTTTAGCACACAGTTTGGAGTGCTCGTTTTTACTCTCTTTTTCTGTTTTTTCATCAACAAAATAGAGGCTCGTGATCCCTTCGTCATCCGCCGTAATATGGACCCACGGCTTAGGAAATTTATCTGGTGTCGCTAAATATTGATGGTACATAGTATCTCCTTAAAAGGATTCATTTACCTGATTGTATATACAGTTATAGAGTAAATTATTTCTACATTGCAATGCTATTTTTTCTTAGTGTGGCAAACGGAATCATCAAATACCCCATTTTTTTATTTTCAATATAAATAACAACCTAGCAGATAATTAGAATAATTATCATTCAACATTCACTATTCACTATATATTGTGTGGTTGATAAATTTTCAATCTATATATAGTCTTTGGGTATCACATGCCAAGATGCTCTTAGAAATTTAAAAGGTGAATATGATGAATAAGATTACCATTTATAGTAAGCCCAACTGCGTTCAATGTAATGCCACCTATCAAGCCTTAGACCGCAAGCAAATCGCTTATCAGATAATTGACTTAACAAAAGATACCCAAGCGCTTGAATTAGTTAGAAAGTTAGGTTACCAACAGGTACCAGTTGTTGTTGCGGGTGACAAACATTGGGCTGGTTTTCGTCCCGATATGATAAGCCTTCTTGCCGCATAGGAAATCCCATGAAAACGGAATCACTCATCTATTTTTCAAGCCGCTCAGGCAATTGCCATCGATTTGTTGAAAAATTGGGCTTGCCTGCAACGCGCCTCCCAATCGGGCCACAAGAAATGAGCCCTATTGCCACAAAACCTTATGTTCTACTGCTTCCAACCTACGGTGGCGGTGGCACAAAAGGCGCGGTGCCAAAAGAAGTGATTCAGTTTTTAAATATCGAGGAAAACCGTTTATTCCTTCGTGGTGTGATTGCTGCGGGGAATACTAACTTTGGCGATGCTTACGCAATTGCGGGGGATATCGTCGCACAAAAATGCCGTGTGCCTTACCTCTATCGCTTTGAACTCTTAGGTACTGCAAAAGATGTTCAGTCGGTTAAAGATGGCCTACAAACGTTCTGGCAACATGCCCACAACGAGAGCTTTTCATAATGGATACAATACAAAATAATACTGAAGTTGATTACCATGCCCTGAATGCCATGCTGAATTTATATAACAGCGAAGGTCATATTCAGTTTGATAAAGATAAAGAAGCTGCACACCATTATTTCCGCCAGCATGTTAATCAAAACACTGTATTTTTCCATGATTTAAAAGAAAAACTAGATTTTCTTGTTCAAGAAAATTACTACGAAAACGATATATTGCAGCAATACCGTTTTGACTTTATTAAGTCACTGTTTCAGCAAGCCTATGCGCATAAATTTCGTTTCCAAACCTTTCTTGGCGCATTCAAATACTACACCAGCTATACGCTGAAAACTTTTGATGGAAAGCGCTATTTAGAACGCTATGAAGACCGTGTTTGCATGGTGGCATTAACTTTAGCACAAGGCTCAGAATCACTCGCTAAATTGTATGTCGATGAAATTATTACGGGCCGTTTCCAACCCGCTACGCCAACATTTCTCAATTGCGGGAAAAAGCAGCGAGGCGAATTAATATCCTGTTTTCTATTGCGTATAGAAGACAATATGGAGTCTATCGGGCGTTCTGTCAATTCCGCACTCCAACTATCCAAACGGGGTGGCGGAGTTGCCTTTATGATGACCAACTTACGCGAACAAGGCGCCCCAATAAAATTGATTGAAAACCAATCTTCTGGTGTGGTTCCTGTGATGAAAATGTTGGAAGACGCCTTTTCCTACGCGAATCAATTGGGCGCTCGTCAAGGTGCAGGAGCCGTGTATTTACATGCGCATCACCCTGACATTATGCGTTTTCTCGACACAAAACGGGAAAATGCAGATGAAAAAATACGCATAAAAACCTTATCCCTTGGCGTGGTGATCCCAGACATTACTTTTCAGTTAGCCAAAAATAACGAAGATATGTACTTATTCTCACCTTACGATGTACAACGTGTTTATGGCGTTCCCATGTCTGAAATCAGCGTCTCTGAAAAATACGCTGAAATGGTGGATAACAAAGCTATAAAAAAATACAAAATTAATGCCCGGGAATTTTTCCAAACGTTAGCTGAAATTCAATTTGAATCGGGCTACCCGTATATTTTATTTGAAGATACCGCCAATAGAGCCAATCCTATTGCAGGGCGAATTAATATGAGCAACTTGTGCTCAGAAATTCTGCAAGTTAATCGCCCTAGCCTGTATGAAGAGGATTTAAGTTACCAAGAAATTGGTAAAGATATCAGCTGCAATTTAGGGTCTATGAATATTGCCAAAACCATGGATTCACCGAACTTTGCACGATCCATCGAAGCTGCTGTCAGAGCACTTAGTGCCGTGTCCGATATGAGCGATATTCGTTCTGTACCGTCTATTGCACAAGGAAACCGTCAATCCCACGCTATTGGCCTTGGGCAAATGAACTTACATGGCTATTTAGCCCGTGAACATATTCATTATGGTAGTGAAGAAGCACTTGATTTTACCAATATCTATTTTTATACAGTGACTTATTACGCCCTAAAAACATCAAACCAATTAGCGATTGAGCGCAAAACCGCCTTTGTTGGCTTTGAGCACTCCACTTATGGCTCAGGTGACTATTTTGATAAATATATCAACGATATTTGGTTACCAAAGACACAAACCGTGCAGGAATTATTCCGACGTTCGGGTATCGAAATTCCCACACGAGAAGACTGGCAAGCCTTAAGACAATCAGTGATCACCTATGGTATTTACAACCAAAACTTGCAAGCCATCCCCCCCACAGGGTCTATTTCCTATATCAATAATTCCACATCTAGCATTCATCCAATTGTTTCTCGTATAGAGATCCGTAAGGAAGGGAAGATTGGTCGAGTCTATTATCCGGCCCCATTTATGGATAACGAGAATCTTGAGTATTACCAAGATGCCTATCAAATCGGCCCTGAAAAAATTATTGATACCTATGCGATGGCCACCCAACACGTTGACCAGGGCTTATCGTTAACGCTCTTTTTCAAAGATGATGCCACAACGCGAGATATTAACCGAGCACAAATCTACGCATGGAAAAAAGGTATAAAAACTTTGTATTACATACGATTACGTCAAACCGCTTTGGAAGGTACTGAAGTTGACGGCTGCGTATCTTGCACTCTGTAATAGGAATCAGAATATGACCACCAATACATCCGCAGCCCCTGTGAAGGCAATCAACTGGAACCGCATTCAAGATGATAAAGACCTTGAGGTTTGGAACCGCCTCACCTCTAACTTCTGGTTACCCGAAAAAGTCCCGCTATCCAACGATATCCCATCGTGGAATACCCTCACTGAAGCAGAAAAAAAGCTGACTATACGTGTCTTTACCGGTCTAACACTGCTTGACACCATTCAAAATACGGTTGGTGCGCCTTGTTTGATGCCTGACTCACAAACGCCCCACGAAGAAGCCGTTTTATCCAATATTAGCTTTATGGAAGCGGTACATGCGCGCTCTTACAGTTCTATTTTCTCCACCTTATGTTCCACCAGCGATGTCGATGAAGCTTTTCGTTGGAGTGAGGAGAATAATGCATTACAGAATAAAGCTAAAATCATTCTTTCTTATTATTGTGATTCACATCCATTAAAGAAAAAAGTGGCGAGTGTCTTTTTGGAATCTTTCTTATTCTATTCTGGGTTTTATTTACCTATGTATTGGTCAAGCCGTGGCAAACTCACAAATACTGCTGACTTAATTCGATTAATCATTCGAGATGAGGCGATTCATGGTTATTATATTGGCTATAAATTCCAAAAATCATTATTGAATTATGATGAAAAAACACAATCAGAAATAAAGAATTTTACTTTCTCATTATTATTCGATTTATATGAAAATGAAGTAAAATATACCCAAGAGCTATATGACCCCGTAGGCTGGACAGAAGATGTTAAAAAGTTCTTACACTATAATGCCAACAAGGCTTTAATGAATTTAGGTTATGAAGCCTTATTCCCTGATACAGTCACCGATGTGAGTGCGGCAATATTATCTGCATTATCCCCTGACGCGAATGAAAATCATGATTTCTTCTCAGGTTCAGGTTCTTCTTATATTATTGGCAAAGCTGTCAGCACAGAGGATGATGACTGGAACTTTTAATCAATTGATTGATTAATTTATTTTACATTTAACTTAAAGCATCAATACCAAACATACCCTGATGAATAATAATAACTTTATTTTTTAGGGTATTTTTTAGACTAAAAAACACTCAAATCAGTTCGTTTTTTATAGGGATATCTGTTTGATTACTCATTTTTAATGAATTAATCAGGCATTTTTTTCATTTCTCTATTTTGAAACCTGAAAATAAGTTAATAAAATTAATGATTATGGTATTTTATCTTATTTATTTTCATTCGCTAATTATTACATTATTGTTGTCTAAAAATTATCATCATTAATTCACTAAATCTCATTTGATTATTTTTAATTCTGTCAAAATAAATACAGTCTCACCAGCAAGTTAACTATCTCTATTAATTTTCATATTATTGCTCATACTCGCTACTTTCTTTTGATTATTTGAATGATATTCAGCATTTTTGACATTCATTTTTTTGATTAATTCTGCTTAACCAAGGGTTGTCAGGAGTTTTTATTATGCTAGGGTTTATTGCTTGCAATTTTTACTAATAATCTAATCAGGAGCATTTGAATTTAAACCATAATGAATAAACCCATTAAATTAAAATAGGAATTTCTGCCCTAATAATTTTCAAGCGATAGCCTACGTTTAGGTCTCAATAGGCTCGACTATCATCATTGAATCAACATTATTCATTTGGGCTCCAACTCTTTTGTTGATTGAAAATTGGGTAAATAATATATGGCAATAAAATTAGAAGTTAAAAATTTATATAAAATATTTGGGGAAAATCCTGACTCCGCATTTAAGCTTTTAGAATCAGGAATGGACAAAGATGCTATCTTTGAAAAAACGGGCCTCACGGTCGGTGTTCAAGATGTGAATCTGGCGATTGAAGAAGGCGAAATCTTCGTAGTCATGGGGCTTTCGGGTTCAGGGAAGTCCACTTTGGTGCGCCTCCTCAATCGCCTGATTGAACCTACCAGCGGCCAGGTGCTGATTGATGGGCAAGATATCTCTAATATTTCCGACAAAGCGCTGCGTGAAGTACGTCGAACTAAAATCAGTATGGTATTCCAATCCTTTGCGTTAATGCCACACATGAATGTGATTGATAATACAGCTTTTGGCATGGAACTTTCTGGCATTTCAAAAGAAGAACGCTATAAAAAAGCAATGGATGCACTGAATCAAGTTAACCTCGATAAATGGGCTAACTCATTCCCTGATGAGCTTTCTGGCGGAATGCGCCAACGCATTGGCTTAGCGCGAGCACTCGCTAATGACCCTGATATTCTTTTAATGGATGAAGCCTTTTCTGCTCTTGACCCACTCATTCGAACAGAAATGCAAGATGAATTGCTTTCTTTACAAGGTGATAAACAACGCACTATCGTTTTTATCTCCCATGACCTCGATGAAGCTATGCGAATTGGTGACCGCATTGCCATTATGCAAGGTGGCGTGGTCGTTCAAGTCGGAACACCCGATGAAATACTGAATAACCCTGCCAATGACTACGTCAGAACTTTCTTCCGTGGAGTTGATATTAGCCAAGTATTCAGTGCCAAAGATATAGCGCGAAGACGCCCTAATGCATTGTTGCATATCGCGCCTGGCTTTGGGCCTCGTTCAGCCTTAAAAGTGCTTAATGATGAAGACCGCTACCATGGCTATTTGCTCTCACGCGGCCATACTTTTGCTGGTGTTGTATCCATTGAATCCTTAGAAAAAGCGCTGCATGACAAAGCCGGAATTGAAGCTGCCATTTTGCCAGATATCGAGCCGATTCAAGGTAATACCTCCTTAAATGAAGTCATCTCGACGATTGCACAAGCACCTTGTGCGGTCCCTGTCGTCAACGAAAAAAATCGTTATTTAGGGGTGATTTCGAAAGGCATGCTACTACAAGCACTGGATAAGGAGACGCCAAATGAGTAAGCAAAATCAAGAAAATACCATCGACCAACAGGATCCATGGGCCGATACTCAAGTTGAGCAAACGCCAGAACAAACGCCTGAAACAACCTCATCAGACGATCCATGGGCAACAAGCTCCACGCCAGACCAAAGTGCTTCAGATGATCCATGGGGTGGCTCACCCACAACAGATTCAGGATCCAGTGATTGGCTTGATGCAGCTCCAACAGATAGCATCGTACCCGATCAGTTTAATATTATGGATCCTTTCCAGCATACGCTTATCCCCCTTGATTCATGGGTTGCCCATGCCATCGATTGGGTTGTTCTCAACTTCCGTCCTGTATTTCAAGGAATACGAGCGCCCATCGATTTTATTCTCAGTGGGTTTGAACAATTTCTCACCTCGCTACCGTCTCCCGTAGCCATTATCATTTTTGCATTACTTGCTTGGCAATTTGCAGGACGAGCAATGGGAGTTGCCACCTTTGTTTCGATGATAGCCATTGGAGCAATTGGTGCATGGTCGGAAGCGATGGTGACGTTATCGCTGGTACTCACCTCATTGATGTTTTGTATTGTGATAGGGCTACCGTTGGGGATTTGGCTAGCGCGCAGTGATAGAGCCTCCAGAATCATTCGCCCATTACTTGATGCAATGCAAACCACCCCTGCATTCGTCTATTTAGTGCCGATCGTCATGTTATTTGGTATCGGTAATGTGCCAGGCGTCGTCGTCACCATTATATTTGCATTACCGCCGATCATTCGTTTGACCATTTTAGGGATCAAGCAAGTCCCTGCCGATTTAATTGAAGCCGCGGAATCATTCGGAGCAAGCCCTCGCCAAATGTTGTTTAAAGTGCAATTACCACTCGCTATGCCAACCATTATGGCTGGGGTTAACCAAACCTTAATGTTAGCGCTGTCAATGGTGGTTATCGCATCAATGATTGCAGTCGGGGGCTTAGGCCAAATGGTCTTAAGGGGGATAGGTCGCCTTGATATGGGCCTCGCATCCGTCGGGGGTGTCGGTATTGTGATCCTCGCCATCATTTTAGACCGCCTTACCCAATCTTTAGGGCAAGATACTCGTGGTAAAACACCGACTCGTTGGTATCAGAAAGGCCCTATAGGACTGGTCGTACGCCCATTTTGCAAAAAAAACAATTAATTAAAACATCCTCCATTCACCTGAGTGCCATTCACTTGGCACTTAACTTGGCTCTTCCCATTACAGCCAAGCTCGCTGCGAAATAAAACAGAGGGAACAATATAATGAAACATAAAATCATTCTTGCATCTGCACTGACAGCCATATTTACCGTTCCATTGGCAACCGCTAACGACCTACCTGGTAAAGGAATAAAAATTAATCCTGTACAAAGTACAATCAGTGAAGAAACATTCCAAACACTGATCGTTGCAAAAGCCCTTGAGGAACTGGGCTATGATGTTCAGCCTATCAAAGAGGTCGACTATAACGTAGCTTATGCATCCATTGCGAATGGTGATGCAACTTACTTAGCCACCAGCTGGGTTCCTTTGCATAATGCCCAGTATGATGCTGCTGGCGGTGATAACGTGTTCTATCGTCAAGGGAATTATGTCGTCAATGCGGCTCAAGGCTACCTCATCGACAAAAAAACGGCTGAAAAATACAATATTACCAATGTGGAACAACTCAAAGATCCTAAAATTGCCAAACTCTTTGATTCAAATGGCAATGGTAAAGCCGATTTAACAGGCTGTAACCCAGGCTGGGGTTGTGAAGCCGCCATTAATAATCATTTAAAAGCCTATGATCTCGAAAAAACAGTTGATCACAACCAAGGTAACTATGCGGCAATGATGGCAGATACCATTACCCGATATAAAGAAGGTAAGCCTATTTTATACTATACATGGACACCTTACTGGATCAGTGATGTGCTCAAGCCTGGTCGTGATGTGGTCTGGCTAGAAGTGCCTTTCTCTTCAATGCCAAACGGTGAAAAAACAGACACGACGTTACCTAATGGAAAAAACTATGGTTTCCCACCGAATACCATGCATATCGTGGCTAACAAAAAATGGGCTGCGGATAACCCTTCAGCAGCAAAATTATTTGAAGTGATGAAGCTGCCTATTGCGGATATCAATGCGCAGAATTTAAGAATGCATAACGGGGAAGCCTCACAAGCGGATATTCAACGTCACACAAATGCTTGGATAAAAGCTCACCAATCGACATTTGATGGCTGGGTGAAAACAGCGAAGGAAGCCGCTAAGTAAGCATAAATCACATAATAAAATGCCTAAAGCCACCCGCTAATCTGGGTGGTTTTTTGTATCAATGGCAAAAAGAAATAAACCAAGGTAATAAATTTTGTTTATAGTAGTCGCCTAGCTAATATTAGGTAACCCACATGAAACAGACCCAAACTGCTGAGCTAACAACGGGCCTCACAATTTTGATGGCCATTGCGACAGGCCTTGTCGTTGCCAGCAACTATTATGCCCAACCACTGTTAGATACCATTGCTGCTCAATTTAACCTGACAACTAATATGGCAGGGTTTATTGTCACAGCCGCACAGCTTGGCTACGCAGTCGGTTTACTGTTTTTAGTTCCTCTAGGGGACTTATTTGAACGAAAACGTCTAATATTATTTATGACGTTTCTTTCCGCTTCAGGCTTACTCATTACTGCTCTTTCAACCAATATTTGGCAAATCCTATTAGGAACGGCACTCACAGGACTATTTTCTGTTGTTGCTCAAGTACTTATTCCAATGGCAGCCTCCATTGCACACCCCAATAAACGGGGGAAAGCCGTTGGGATTATTATGAGTGGCTTACTGCTGGGGATTTTACTGGCGAGAACGGTATCTGGCGCAGTGGCAATGGTCGGAGGCTGGCGAGCGATTTATTGGGTCGCATTTGTTTTATTAATTATCTTATTAATTGTATTAGCGATTAAATTACCTCGCTATCATCAAAAAGCCAATCTTAACTACTTTCAATTACTTTGCTCTATTGGTCGCTTATTTTTTAGTACACCTGTTTTAGCTGTCCGAGCCTCACTGGGTGCACTTTCTTTTGCCAATTTTGGTTTACTGTGGACAGCAATGGCATTTTTATTAGCGAGCCCCCCATTTAACTACTCTGAAGGAACTATCGGTTTGTTTGGCCTTGTTGGTGCAGCGGGCGCATTGATGGCATCTCAAGCAGGGCACCTTGTGGATAAAGGTAAAGGCAAGATAATCACCACAATTGGACTCGTTTTATTACTGCTCTCCTGGTTACCCATTGGCTTAGCAAAACACTCCTTGATCGCCTTTATTATTGGCATTTTAGTTCTTGACCTTGCCGTTCAAGCTGTCCACGTTACTAGCCAAAGCACCTTATATCGAATTATGCCTGAAGCGCGTAACCGCCTCACTGCAGGGTATATGACCAGTTATTTTATTGGTGGCGCACTCGGCTCGTTATTATCAGGTTATGCCTATGAGCGCGCAGGCTGGGAAGGAGTCGCAATTGCAGGCGTTAGTTTAACGGCCTTAAGCTTAATTATTTGGGTCATTGGTATCCGATTTGATCCAACTATCGCTGCTTCAGATGAATAATGCGTTTTCCTTTTCTGCGGCTGTTAACATTTTGTTTTAAATGTTATCAGCCGCACGTTAATACTTAAAAATACATAATATATTCAGAGTGGAATCATCACTTTTCTTACTCATATTTATGCATAATCAATAAATTACCATCAATAATTCAAGATAATAGTTATATGTTGTTATTATTACCATGGCGAAAGTTAACAAATGACACTGTTAAACAAATACTATAGCTCTTCAGTAAGGTATAATTATTGTTAATTCAATAAGTAATTACTGGTAATAATAATTATACAAAATTAAAAAATAAGTACTTACACTTAGATGATCGCAATATCTATCTAACTTGTAATTATTGGGTAATAAAAAAAATGGTATTGAGTTAATACGATGTGATTATATATTGTTTTATATGGTTTTGTTTGACGTATAAATTGCATTTATTTTGGTTAAATTATAGCCAAATAAACTTAAATAGGCTAGAAATGCACTTTGCGCTATACTGAAACCCATAAATTACATTCATAATATTTATGAATCATGTATCATTATCAAAATAAAATCATCGATGTTAATTAAGTATAATTGCTAATTCTATCTTTTAATATACCATTTAGATGGTTGATGACAGTTGTAATCTTACCAACTGAAACTAATAAGGTATCCAAATAATGGAAAGTTCATTTACACCGACAGAAGAGCTTTTAAATGCTCGTGTCGCGCAACAAGATACACACGAAAAACCGATCCCGTATCAAGAGATACTCTTAACACGCTTATGTATGCATGTTCATGGAAAATTACTTGAATCTCGTAATAATATGCTACGAGCTCAAGGAATTAATGAAACACTTTTCATGGCCTTAATGATCTTAGATACAAAAGATTCACGCAGTATCCAACCTTCTGAGCTCAGTGCAGCGCTTGGTTCATCTCGCACCAATGCGACACGCATCGCTGATGAACTCGAAAAGAATGGTTGGATTGAACGTAAAGAAAGTCACAATGATAGACGTTGTCTACATTTGCACCTCACCGAAAAAGGCTCAGAGTTTTTAAGTGGTTTGTTACCGCCACAACATCGAGCGTTAATCGATATCTGGTCAGTTTTAGAAGCTGATGAAAAACAACAGCTTGATAAACTAATGCGTAAATTACTGACAAAACTGGATACTATAAAAGATTAACCATTATTTTTGTAAGGTTAATGTATTTGAGGCATTCGAAGGCTTAAAAGCAAAAAAAAACTTTTCAGCCTACAATATTTCATTATCCTTTCAACCTTGTGCTTTACGATATTCCCATCAAGCAACAAAATCATTTGTAGTCTCAGTTTCCAGTGGTTATTACTAGCTACTGGAAACAACCGTGATCCTTATCCATCAAAAATGGAGTAATACCAGTATGAGTTCCCCTGAGGAAATGCAACAAACGCAAGCTCCCCAACGAAATAAAAAAAGACAGCGCAAAAATGCCTTAATGTTTTTAACGTTTATTTTTATCGCTATTGGCGTGGGTTGGGGCGTTTACTGGTATTTAGTCCTTCGCCATTATGAGTCAACGGATAACGCTTACGTTGCTGGTAACCAAGTGCAAATTCAATCCCAAGTATCAGGGAGCGTCATGACCGTTAACGTTGATAATACTGACTTCGTACAAAGCGGTACTGTGCTAGTTGAACTTGACCCTCGAGATGCTGAACTTGCACTGGATAAAGCCAAAACCGAACTGGCAAATAGTGTACGCCAAACCCGCCAGCACATTATTAATAGCCGCCAGCTGCAAGCTAATATTGATGTTAAACGTTCTGAATTAGGGCGTTTACAAAACGACCTAAAACGCCGTGAAGTGCTAGGTAGTAGTAATTTAATTGGTAAAGAAGAGCTACAACACGCCCGTGAATCAGTCGTCAGCGCAAAAGCCGCATTGGACATGGCAGTTGAACAATATAATGCTAACCAAGCGATCGTGCTTAACTCGCCCATTGAAAAACAACCCGCAGTAGAACAGGCTGCGACTCAAGTTCGTAATGCATGGCTAGCCTTACAACGCACCAAAATTGTTAGTCCAGTAGACGGTTATGTCTCTCGCCGTAGTGTGCAAATTGGCTCACAAATCACCCCATCAACACCATTAATGGCTATCGTTCCATCGAGTGGCATGTGGATTGATGCAAACTTTAAAGAAACGCAACTTGCAGATATGCGTATCGGCCAACCAGCGAAAGTAACAGCCGACTTCTACGGCAAGGACGTGGTCTTTAACGGTACCGTGGTCGGTTTAGACATGGGAACGGGAAGTGCATTTTCATTATTACCTGCACAAAACGCCAGTGGAAACTGGATAAAAGTAGTACAGCGCCTGCCCGTGCGTATCGCGTTAGACCCTGCGCAACTTGAAGAACGCCCATTGCGTATCGGTTTATCCACTGAAGTGACGATTGATACTCTCAATAAAGATGGCAAAGTACTGTCAAAAGGCATGCGCGATGCGCCAGCATACCATACATCTGCATTAGCGGTGGATATGTCTCCTGCGGACAAAATAGTTACTGAGATAATTAATAATAACGCTGGGAACAAATAATTGGGGGCGCAACTGACATGACAGCACCGCTCACTGGTTCAAAACTGGCTTGGATGACTATCGCCCTTTCCTTGGCGACCTTTATGCAAGTACTTGACTCAACCATTGCTAACGTTGCTATCCCAACGATTGCGGGTAATTTAGGAGCATCTAACTCCCAAGGAACGTGGGTGATTACCTCGTTTGGTGTAGCAAATGCAATCTCTATTCCCGTTACTGGCTGGCTAGCACGGCGTATTGGTGAAGTTCGACTATTTCTATGGTCAACGGGTCTCTTTGCCTTAACATCTTGGTTATGCGGCATTTCTGGCAGCTTAGAAATGCTAATTTTATTCCGTGTACTTCAAGGTTTAGTCGCAGGGCCACTGATCCCTCTATCCCAAAGCCTACTTCTGAACAACTACCCCCCTGCCAAGCGCAGCATGGCACTGGCACTTTGGTCAATGACCATTGTTGTGGCTCCAATTTGCGGGCCCATTCTTGGGGGCTATATTAGTGACAACTACCATTGGGGATGGATATTCTTTATCAACGTCCCATTCAGTGTGGCGATTATCTTTGCCATCATGCGCACTTTAAAAGGCCGTGAAACAAAAGTTTCCATCCAACGCATTGATACTATTGGTTTAGTCTTACTGGTTGTCGGGATTGGTGCACTGCAAATCATGCTCGACCAAGGGAAAGAGCTGGATTGGTTTAACTCAACCGAAATCATTGTCTTGACGGTGATCGCCGTTGTGGCGATAGCCTTCTTAATTGTCTGGGAGTTAACTGACGACCACCCTGTCATTGACCTCTCTCTATTTAAGGAACGTAATTTTACCATTGGCTGCTTATCACTCAGCCTCGCCTATATGCTGTACTTTGGTACCATCGTCTTGCTCCCGCAGTTGTTGCAAGAGGTCTATGGTTATACTGCAACATGGGCGGGCTTAGCCTCTGCACCCGTTGGGTTATTGCCGCTACTGATCACGCCAATTATCGGTAAATTTGGTAACCGCATTGATATGCGTTATTTAGTGACATTCAGCTTTATTATCTATGCTGTCTGTTACTACTGGCGTGCTTATACCTTTGAACCAGGTATGGGCTTTGCAGCAGCTGCCTGGCCGCAATTTGTTCAAGGCCTCGCGATTGCCTGCTTCTTTATGCCATTAACCACCATTACCTTATCGGGGTTACCCCCTGAAAAAATGGCATCGGCATCTAGCTTATCTAACTTTACCCGAACGCTAGCGGGGGCAATTGGTACCTCGATTACCACGACAATGTGGACACAAAGAGAATCCATGCACCATGAAAATCTTGCAGAATTTGTCAATCCATACAATCCAAATGCACAGCATATGTACAGTGAATTGGCTCAGATTGGCATGAATGAGCAGCAAAGTGCAGCTTACTTAGCCAAAACCATTACAGATCAAGGCTTAATCTTATCAGCTAATGAAATTTTCTGGTTATCCGCAGGGATCTTTATTTTGCTGATGGTGATCGTCTGGTTCGCTAAACCACCATTTGGCGCTGGGTCGAAAGACGGTGGTGGCGCTCACTAACTTCAAATTAACCCTACATTTCCGTGTAGGGTTAATTTTGCTTCATTTTTTCCCATCAAATACACTAGTTCAACCATTAATCTGCTTAGGTAAACGCTCATGAAATCATGGATTGAAAACAGTCAGGTATTAGCATTGATTAATACAATAAGTGATATTCAGGCGGAGCAATTCCGCAGAAAACTTATTTGCTATGTCAACCAATACCAAGAGGTTTATCCATTCGATATTTTGGACGATGTTCAAGCCTATATGCAGTTAAAGTTAGAGGCTGATGACTTGAATTTTAATACAGTCCCCGATGAAATTAAGCAGGCTCTTACAGAAGGTTATTACGAATACTGCATCAGTTTAAACGAAATATCTGCGGCATATATGATAGTAACTAAATCCACACCATTAACGCGTTTAGATCTCATTCAGTTCACTAATCACTTATTAGAAGCTTATTCATGTAATTATCCAGAAAATGAATTTCTCGTGCCGAAACTTGCTGAGTTTGCAGATTTATTTACTCACTAACCAAATAGTAGATAGAAAAAAGCCATACGTGAAAACGTATGGCCTTAGGAATCATATCGATAAGACAATTATTTAACTTGGTTTTGCTGCCACCATTGTGCCAACATCACCCCTGTAGCAACAGAGACATTCAGGCTTTCAACTTTGCCCGTTCCGCCGATAAACAGGCTCATATCCCCTTGATCCCACGTACTATCGCTCAAACCATCACTTTCTTGGCCTAAAACAAGCACCATTTTGGCTGGCAATTTTGCTTTTGCTAAATCTTGGCTGCCTTTATGGCTTGACGTGGTCACGATGGTGTAACCCGCTTTGCGGAATTTCTCTAATGTGGACGTTAGACCGTCAGCATCAATAGCTTTAATGTGCTCAGCACCACCCTCTGCGGTACGAATTGCCGCACCAGATTCCAACATGCCCGCATCTTGTAAAATCACACCTTGCACACCAAAGTGGGCGCAACTACGCATGATCCCGCCTAAATTATGTGGGTTACCAACATCTTCCAGCGCTAATACACAATCTTTTTCTGCGGCTTGTGCTAAATATGCATCTGCGCTCATGCCGCCTCGTTTTTTGATAATAAAGCACACGCCGCCATGGTGTTCTGTTCCAGAGGCTTTCGATAACTCTTCATCATCAACAACATGGTAAGCTTTACGGTTTGCTGCCATCCATTTCAGGGCATCACGAAAACGTGGGGTGACAGATTGCAAGAACCATGCGCGAACAATGGCATCTGGTCGATTTTTAAACATCGCTTGGCACGCATTTTCGCCGTAAATTCGGGTCTCTTCTTGGCGTTGCTTGCGCAGTTGCTCAGGGTCGATTTGGCTTTTGCCAACAATCCCACCATGGTCATTTTCAAATTCTTCGCTATCTGGTTTAGAAACAGTGCGCCACGGAGAACGCTCACGCGGTGTACTCTCGCGGTTATCTGAACGGCGTTCTTGGCGGCCACCTTCAGGGCGATTTGAACGCCCCCCTCTTTCTTGACGGCCACCACCACGTCGATCACCACCGCGTTTATCGCTACCACCACGTCTATCATCGCGACCACCGTCACGACCGCCACGGCGTTTATCGTTACCTTTGTTGTCCTGCTCTTCGCTGCGGACATACATCACTTTTACTTTGCCGTTTTTACCACTAAAATCATTCGAGTCGTTCATCACTATCCCCTACTAAGCTATGGCGCGAAGATTACATGATGTTGCAAGGCTACGCTACCGATTCGCGCTATTATCTCACCGAAAAGTTATTGAATATACCTCTATCGCATAGAAATCGTTTTGCGTACAATATGCGGCTTATTTTATGGCCTGTAAAACAGTAATCGAACATGACACCTAATGCCGTTTATCACCTCCGCCAGCAACGCCTCGCCTTATCGACAAAACCTTTTAAAGCAAGGGGCTGTCGCGTAAAACGCTGCCAATATTGCTTGCTACCCATTCCGCAATGCCTGTGTCAAAAAACGGCGTCCGCTCAAGCGAAAAGCCAATTTTGCTTAATCATGTTTGATGGTGAAGTATTTAAACCTAGCAACACGGGAAAACTGATCGCGGATGTTCTGCCTGACACCCTTGCTTTTCAGTGGTCAAGAACAGCTCCAGATGCACTACTTTTAGCAGCCTTACAGGATGATACCCGCCAGCCTTACCTCATATTCCCTGAAAGCTATGCACAAGAAAACCGTGTTGTCGTGAATAAACCGAACATCTCTGATAAGCCAGCTTTATTTATTCTATTAGATGGAACCTGGCCTGAAGCGCGCAAAATGTTCCGCAAGAGCCCGTACCTCAATAACATTCCAATGCTATCCATCAATACAAAAGCTCGGACAGACTACCTGCTACGCACACCATCCCGTGAAGAACAGCATTGCACCGCAGAAGTTGCCGCAACCATATTAGAGCTTGCTGGTGATATCCAAGCCTCACAGCAGTTATTTAGTCATTTTAGCCTGTTTCGTCAAAAATACCTTGAAGGGAAACCCCATCACCCTGTGGCACAAATGGTGTTAAACGCAGCGGTTCCCTAACTATTTTTAGGGACTGTTTTCACGATTTTTTTCGTAAGCAGTTCCAAGAAATAGCAACTTTCGGATAAACGTCATCATAAAACGTGAAGGTGCTTGTATAAATTAATTAAATTCACCAGATAAACTAGCGCAATATAAAAGATAGGGCATAGTATTCATAAGTATTACTCAGCCTCTTTTTATCTCTTGAACGATTATACCGTTCACCAAGCGAAGGGTTATCTTTATGGGTTTAGTGAGTCAGTTAGAATCTTTATTCAGGCCAAAATCAATTGTGGTCATTGGCGCCTCTGAAAACCCGAGCCGTGCAGGTTCGGTGATGATGAAAAACCTTCTCACCAGCGGCTTTAAAGGCCCGATTCTCCCAGTTAATCCAAATCGTAGCTCCGTCTTGGGGGTACTGGCCTATCCCTCTATTGACAAGCTTCCACTCAAACCTGACCTTGCGGTAATTTGTACACACCATTCGAGAAATATTACTTGTTTACAGCAACTTGGTGAAGCTGGCTGCAAAGTTGTCATTATCTTATCATCCCCTTCCATTCAATTTAATGAATTAAAAAAGGTGGCTCAGCAATACCAAATTCGGCTTTTAGGCCCTAATAGCTTAGGCTTTTTAGCGCCATGGCAAGGTTTAAATGCCAGTTTTTCTCCTATTCCAATACTCAAAGGCAAACTAGCTTTTATTTCCCAATCTGCGGCAGTTTCTAATACTGTGCTTGATTGGGCAAGGCATCGTGATATCGGTTTTTCCTATTTTATCGCTCTGGGTGATAGTATCGATATTGATATTGATGACTTACTGGATTACTTAGCCCGCGATAGCAAAACCAGTGCAATTTTGCTTTACCTTGAAAACATCAGTGATGCACGACGCTTTTTATCGTCATCACGCAGTGCATCACGTAACAAGCCTATTCTCGTCATAAAAAGTGGTCGAACACGCAAAGCCCAAGAGCTTTTAGGGGAAAAACCCAGCTTGGATGCCGCCTATGATGCCGCTATCCAACGCGCGGGGCTATTACGGGTGCAAGATACCCATGAAATGTTTTCTGCAGTTGAAACACTAAGCTATATGACCCCACTACGGGGTGAACGTTTATCAATCATGAGCAATGGTGCCGCGCCTGCAGCCATGGCACTGGATGAACTTTTACAGCGTAATGGTAAGCTGGCCAAACTCAGTATTGAAACCGAAAATGAACTCAGTGCCCTACTTCCACTTGACCTCTCTACACAAAATCCGATTGACTTGGGTGATGATTCCACAGTAGATCGCTACATTAACGTATTAAACAAAATGCTCGATAGCCATGATCATGATGCTCTTTTATTGATCCATACCCCCAGCGCGATCACTGAAAGCAAGTCCATGGCAGAAAAAATCATTAAAACCATCAAGCAGCATCCTCGAGGAAAATGGCTGACGATATTAACCAATTGGTGTGGTGAATATTCATCCCAAGAATCCCGGCGTTTGTTTAGTGAAGCAGGGATCCCAACTTACCGCACTCCTGAAGGTGCCATAACTGCTTACATGCATATGGTGGAATACCGACGCAACCAAAAACAATTAAAAGAAACACCAGCACTGCCTGTGGGCATCACTGCCAATACACAGCAAGCGCATGAATATATTCAACAAGCATTAAAAAATAACAACTTACATTTAGATACGCATGAAGTTCAACCTATTTTAAAAGCTTATGGGCTACATAGCTTACCCACTTGGATTGCCCACTCAAGTGATGAAGCGATTGAAATTGCTGAGAAAATTGGTTACCCCGTTGCTTTAAAACTGCGTTCTCCCGATATTGTGCATAAATCAGAAGTTCAAGGTGTTATGCTATATCTGAGAAACTCGAAAGAGGTTGAAGATGCCGCAAAAGCGATTATTGAACGTGTCTCCACCAATTTTCCAAACGCTCGCATCGAAGGTTTATTAGTACAAAGCATGGCAAACCGTGCTGGCGCCCAAGAATTACGTATTGCTGTAGAATTAGACCCCGTATTTGGGCCATTGATAATGCTAGGCGAAGGGGGAATTGAGTGGCAACAAGAAAGCCAAGCTGCTGTCGCTTTACCCCCACTAAATATGGCACTCGCGCGTTATCTTGTTATTAACGCAATCAAAGGTTATAAAATTAAATCGCGCAGTGCATTAGAACCGTTAAATATCCCAGGGCTCTCAAGCTTATTAGTCAGAGTCTCAAATTTAATCATCGATTGCCCTAATATTACACGTTTAGACATTCACCCATTACTCGCCTCTGGCGATGAATTTACCCTGCTGGATGTCTCCATGACACTCAGCCCAAGTGATAGCGCAACAACCTCTAGGCTTGCTATTCGCCCTTACCCAAGTGAATTAGAAGAAACCATTCATTTAAAAGATGATTTAAGCTGCTTATTACGCCCAATACTTCCCGAAGATGAACCACTATTGAAGTCTTTTATCGAGCAGGTCACAAAAGAAGATCTCTATTATCGGTATTTTAGTGAAATCAGCGAGTTTACCCATGACGATCTCGCCAATATGACCCAAATAGACTACGACCGTGAAATGGCCTTTGTCGCAGTAAAAAGCCAAAGTTCCACCCCTGAAATTATTGGTGTTGTTCGTGCAATGGCAGATCCTGATAATCAAGAGGCTGAATTCGCAGTATTAGTACGCTCCGATATGAAAGGGCAAACACTGGGCTATCAGTTGATGCAAAAACTGCTTAACTATACCCGCGGTCATGGCATCAAAAAATTAACCGCAATCACCATGCCTGAGAATCGTAATATGATCAGCTTGGCCAAAAAATTGGGGTTTGAGGTTGAAGTACTATTTGAAGATGGTGTTGTAAACCTCACTCTTCATCTTTAACAACGCAGGGATGTGTCGCATAACCTGTATGGAAATTAAACAGATATGCAATTTATTCTAAATGGTTTGACTAAATATGCTATCATCCCTAGATCATTCGCTTAAAAATGTGCGCAAAGCGATTTGCTATTGGACTAATAAGAGAAAATTCACACTGTGATGTTGTCAAAATTAAAACAAGCAAAGCATCAACAATATTTGGTAAGTTTACCTAAACTCTCTCAAGATGTTGATGATGTCAAAACGCTATATAAGACAGAAGATTTTCGTGATGAACTGCTTAAACAAATTTCTCTCGCTGAAAATACTATCTACATTACGGCTTTGTATTTAGAGAAAGATGACGCAGGTAAAGACATTCTTCATGCGCTGTATGCGGCAAAACAAGCTAATACATCATTAGATATCAAGATTCTCGTCGATTGGCATCGGGCTCAACGAGGGCGCATTGGTGCAACCGCAAATTCCACCAATGCAGATTGGTATTTCGATGTCTCACAACATTATCCAAATGTCGACATTCCTATCTATGGTATTCCAGTCAATACTCGGGAAGCTTTAGGTGTCTTACATCTAAAAGGCTTTCTTTTTGATGATACCCTATTGTATAGCGGAGCAAGTATCAATGATGTGTATTTACAACGACATGAAAAATATCGTTATGACCGATATCACCTTATTAAAAACAGTCAGCTAACCGCATCAATGCGAAAATTTATTGATGACTCTTTATTACCCGCTGATGCCATTCATCGTCTAAATACAGAAACGCGCCCTAAAACCGCTGAATTTAAGCACCTAATAAAACAATTCCGCTTAGGGCTGCGCGGGTCTTCTTACCAATTTGTCGGTAATGCATCAAATGATGAATTATCCGTAACACCTTTTGTTGGCTTAGGTAAGAAAAACGATCTCAACCGAGTGATCACCCACCTAATGGGCTCAACCAGCGATAAGCTAACTATTTGTACGCCGTATTTTAACCTTCCTGCTGTATTAGTACGGATCATCAGCCGATTACTACGTGATGGTAAACATGTAGAAATTATTATTGGCGATAAAACGGCTAACGATTTCTATATTCCACCTGAAGAGCCTTTTAAAATTATTGGGGCACTTCCTTATCTATATGAAATCAACTTACGCCGCTTTGTTAGTCGCTTACAGCGCTTTATTGATAGCAAACAGCTGACAGTAAGGCTTTGGAAAGACGGTGACAATACTTATCATTTAAAAGGTATGTGGGTCGATAATCAATGGCAATTTATTACGGGTAATAACTTAAATCCGCGAGCATGGGGCTTAGATCTGGAAAATGCAGTCTTAATTCACGATCCTAAGCAACAACTTCAAGATCAACGCCATCATGAATTAGAATGTATCCGCACTCATACAAAAGTCGTTAATCACTACAGGGAATTAGATAGCATTCAAACCTACCCTGTTAAAGTGAAGAAGCTAATTCGTAGGCTACGACGCATACGTGTAGATCGGCTCATCAGTCGTATTTTATAAATTTTCAACAAAGCGTCACTTTAAAGTGGCGCTTTTCAATTTAGGTGACTGGTAATGATCCCTAATATCATAAGAACATTAATCATTTGCTCGCTAATGTTATCAACAACAGCATGCAGTGGTTTCCATTGGTCTAATGATAACTGGAAAGGTAAAGACAAAGCGCAGCATTTTGCATTCTCCGCGGCGATGGCTGCGGCAGGTAATGCTTATGCAGACAGACAAAATATGTCACATCGTCATGCCGCTCAATTTGGTCTGTTATTTTCTATTTCACTTGGTGCTGCGAAAGAACTCTATGATAGCCGCCCCGAAGGAACGGGTTGGAGCTGGCACGACTTTGCCTATGATGTAGCAGGATCCGTCGCTGGTTATACTTTATACCAATCTCTTAAGTAATCCTTATTCTCAATATCATCCCCTCTATTGCTATTAATACTTCGTCCATCATCGAAGTATTAATTAATGAAAAGTTTATATTTACGCTTTCTACATTAAGGAGAATTCTATGATTGCGGTGATCTTTGAAGCTATTCCAATCCCTGAGCAAAAAACGCGTTATTTTGAACTTGCTGCTGAATTAAAATCTGAACTAGTAAACATTGAAGGTTTTATTTCGGTTGAGCGTTTTCAAAGTATCACTACTGAAGGAAAAATTTTATCGCTGTCTTGGTGGGAAAATGAAGCAGCTGTGATGGAATGGAAACGTCATTTTATGCACCAAAGTGCGCAAAATGAAGGGAAAAAATCCGTTTTTTCTCATTATCGCATTCGAGTTTCACAGACCATAAGGGATTATTCCTTCGATAAAGAGGATAACTACAATGTATGATATTCATGTCATTATTGAAAACCAAGTGGGTACATTAGCATTACTCGCGACAACTTTAGGCCAACATGGTGTTGGTTTAGAAGGTGGCGGGGTATTTTCTGTCGAAGGAAAAAGCCATGCGCATTTTTTAATCACACAGCCTGAAGAAGCTAAAAAGGCACTAACTAAAGCTGGCATACAAGTAGAAAGCATTTCACAGCCTGTAATTCGTAAGCTAAAGCAAGAACGGCCAGGGGAGCTTGGTGACATAGCACAGTGCCTAGCAAACCACCAAATTAATATCCTAATTCAATATAGTGATCATCATAACAGGCTAATACTCATAACTGACAACAATGAATTAGCCTCAGAAGTAACTAAAAAATGGGATATCCCTAATGATAAAAAACAAAATTAACCAACCCATTGATGAAAATGAGCATTTAGAAAAATCCATTTCAAAAGTTGCCTCCGCTATTGCTGACCCGTCAAGGGTCAGCATTCTCTGCGCTTTAATGGATGGTAGAGCTTGGACAGCGACAGAGTTAAGCGCTGCAGCAAACATTGCACCTTCAACAACCAGTGCTCACCTAACGAAACTTTTGAATAACCACTTAATTAGTTGTTTGTCTCAAGGCAGACACCGTTATTACCGGCTTGCAGGATCGGACATTGCTGAATTGCTGGAAATATTAATGGGGGTTTCGATGAAGCTAGAATATCAGGCTCCAATCTCGACCCCTATTCATTTAAGAAAAGCGCGTACTTGCTATGACCACTTAGCGGGGGAAATAGCAGTTCAGATTTATGATTTTATGGATAAAAATGGCTGGTTTACATCTAAAGAAAATAAATTATCAATGATTGGTATTGAGCAATTTCACAACCTCAATATCAATATTCCAATGCACACTAAACGCAAAATGGCGTGTGCTTGCCTAGATTGGAGTGAAAGACGTATGCACTTAGGTGGAAGCGCAGGTGCTGCATTATTACACGCTTTTGAGCAAAACGAATGGGTAGTAAAAACAGCAGGCTACCGTGAGGTTACGTTTACGACAAGTGGAAAAAAAGCCCTAAAACGTATTTTTGGCATTGATATCGTATAAACTTCATCACTAGAGACGTATATAACTTTTACGTTTCGCTATATTGTTCTAATACACCAAGTGGTGAGTGATTATTCGTAGTCTTATGCGATGTGGGTATACTTCCATAATTTTATGCGTTGCTCACTACTTTACTTTGTACTCCTCAACTGTATTCATTTAAATGATAAACTTAACAAATGGTATTCAGTAAGCCGTTCCCACTGTCATCCAAAAAAATAAAGTCCCAAGCTGCTACTCGCGTATTTTATATCTGAAATTATACTCACTGAATTAATAGCTTAGTTATAACACCTTGTCCTCTGGTGTCATCCCACTGTTTCCATAACGATGTGAGTTGTTACTCACTACTTTATACCTTGTCGTTACATGATAACTGCGGCGGTCTAGAAAGATCGGTATAAATCGCTAACATAATTAAATGCACGAACTATTTTCACTACTTTAAATTAATAGCGAATATTTTTATGACCAGTTTATTTAATCGTGAAACAGTTCGATAAAGATTATGGAATTACTAATATAAAGCTATTTAAGATAGGATTTTTTAAATAAACATATAAAACAAAAACCCCGTGATTTTCATCACGGGGTTTCGA
>NZ_JAMPQD010000028.1:0-63591 GCF_028482245.1 Providencia sp. PROV129 | reverse complement strand
CAGTTTTTATATCCGAATTAATCCTGGTGTGCTTATTGGCTATTAAAAATAATTCCGATTGATATTCATTTGGTTATATTATTAGAATCAAAAAGTGAATGAACAAATATTGGGAATAAAGACCAAGCACTAAAGAATAGATATTATTTATAGGCTACCGCATAGGTGGCACTTGAAATAACAGTACCCTCTTTTAGTGTTTGCCCTGCGGTTGCCGCCATTCTGGCTTTAAACTTCATATTGCCAATCGCATCTGTGCCGTTACCGAAATCAACACTTTGGCTGTTATAAGTCACGTCTTGATTAGGGGTTGTTGAATTAACGGCAGTTAATTGAATGGAGACACCGTTAGCGGTTCCTTTCATATTTGCAAGGCCGGTATTCGTGAATCCCGCACTCTGCCAACCCACTTGACCGCTGGTTTTTTTCAAGCATTCATCTGTACGCGGGACTAACTCAAAATCCACATAGTCACCGTGCGTATCTGCTGTTGTCATTTTGCCTAAATCAATCGTAGACTTAACTAATCCCCCGATTTCAGTATCAATGTCACACGTTTCTGACGTCACAGCCCCAATAAATTGAACTTCACCCGTATTTGCGGAAGCATATCCCCCAAATAATGCGGCACCGATGATGGCTGGTAATAATAGTTTTTTCATTGAATAGTTCTCCATTTTAATATAATTGAATATCAAAAATAATGATTGAATCACGCTATAAGATAAGAAGGGTTAATATTTATCACTTAATCCATTGTATGATAAAAATTCATCCCAAGATGTTTCTAATATGATTAATATGTCATTAAGCAAGGTGACAGTAATCTTTGTAATACCATTTTCATACCGAGAAATTTGCTGTTGACTGACATTTAGCATCATCCCTAAATCTTTACCCGTTATATCCATTTTCTTTCTTTTGTTTTTAATAAAACATCCTATTTTTTTATTAAAAACATCCAGTTTAATAAGATCAGAATGGTAATCTTTCACGTTTTTAACCCTCTTCGATTATTAAATTCAAATGTCTGATATAAACAGGATGGTGAGGAATATATAATTACAATGTAGCGGAGTAAAAACGTTTATATCGATCAATAACGCAATTATGATAGGCGTTGACTATCGTATGATATTCATTGATCGTTATATCCGATCTAAATGGTTGGTTAAATTTATTCAATTTATTGATATATAATAATTATTATTATTTTCAGGTTTTTAATGAAGATGTATTTGTTATATTATCATTACACTTTTTAACATTTTATCGGAGGGATTTAATTAAATTGGCATTAATATTGAAATAGTAAATTACATCTAGTTACATTTTTATATTTATGAAGGGAGTGAATATAAAGGGATACTTATTATCAATAAAGGAATGAAGAAAAATAAGTGGATTAAATTGAGATAGTAACCCATCTTGATTAAATTAAAATATCATAGAAGATATCAATAATACAGAATATTCTTATCTGGTCGTATTTATTACTCGGCGATGAAATAAATATGGCCTTTTGATATTAAGAGTCGGAGAAAGAGAAAAATTAATGAGGGGAACATTATCAGTCATTATTAAGCTGACTAAGTTAGTGGGTGAATAAAGCTGATAAGGATATGATGTGGGAATTAGCAATAAACATATTTCTATCAAAATCGGCGCTACAGAGCTGAAATAAGGTTCATCGATTGCCACATGATTTTTTGTAGATAGGTAGGGGCAACGACTAAATTCCTCTCCAATCGTTTTTGAAGCGATTTTTTAACATATCCATTTAAAGACATTACCCATCGTGAAAAATCACTTTTTAATCCCATAGACAAATTATAGTGCAGATGTAGCCAGGAATAGACATTAGCATTGAGTCTATACAACTTAGATTCGCATAATCTAGATTATGTTAAATTGTATATTACAATTGGTTTTTCCCGTGTCGTCACTGATTGGGTAACATTTGGTTATCTATGCGATGTTTATATCCTTGAAGAATATCAACACCAGAAACTCGGGCTCTGGCTAATGAAATGCTGCCTTTCTCACCCCTTATGACACGCCTGCGATGAACCATGCTGGTAACATCAACAGCTCTCTGGCTATATGAAAAAATAGGATATAAACCTATAAACCGCGAAAATTTTGTTTGGGAAATCGTAAGGCCAGATATTTATCAAAAAACAAAGTAACATTAATGTATGCGATATCTAACCACTACTTCTACACCATGCTGGATTGATTTGATTCTGTACAGGCAGTGAATTTCCATTTAGCCGTGAAAATCATGCCTACATTAAAGTATCCTTTTTATACCACCCTGTTTGCCTCTTTTCTTGAAATGAATTTTCTATTTCATTACGAAAATAACGTACTTATTAATAAGAAAATAATAGTGCGTTATGCTATATAATTCTGTAAATGACATCTTTTCTTACTTATTAAGAATTGCCTAAAGTATTTTTTATGGTTGATACTATCTAATCGTAACTTGTTATAAGTGCTAATGATGTATTCCAATTAAATATACTTAAGGACGATATAATATGAAAATCAATAATTTAGCAGTATTTGGCGCGATATTAATCGTGACTGGAACAGCCTACAGCGCTGAAGTTTATAACCATCAAGGTAATAAAATGGATGTTTATGGACAAATTGATGTCCGCCATCATATTGCCAAGTCTAAAAGTGGCGAAGATGGTGATGATTCAAGAGTACGTTTAGGTTTAAAAGGTGATACACAAATTACAGATCAGCTGATTGGCTTTGGCCGCTTTGAGTGGGAGACTGCGACGAATCAGTCTGAAAGTGCTAACAATAATCAAAACCGTTTGGCCTATGCAGGCTTGAAGTTTGGTGATTTAGGTTCTCTTGATTATGGTCGTAACTATGGTGTTATTTATGATACTAATGCATGGACTGATGTCCTTCCTTTATGGGGAGCAGACACTATGGATCAGGAAGATACATTTATGACCAGCCGTAACCGTAACTTACTGACTTATCGTAATAACAATGGGTTTGGCCATATCGAAGGTCTAAACTTTGCACTTCAGTATCAAGGTAAAAATGGTGACCAAAACTTATCATCCAGCGATGATGTTTTAAGTAATAATGGTGATGGTTATGGTTTCTCAGCAGCGTATGAGCTAGGTTACGGCGTTACGTTTGGGGGGGGCTATTCAAACTCAAAACGGACATCGGGTCAAAATAATGTGGCAACGGGCGCGACAGGTAAACGTGCGGAAGCATGGAATATCGGCAGTAAATTGGAGCTCGATGAATTTTATTTAGCTGCAATGTACGGCCAAGCTTTAAATACCACAAGGTTTGGGTCAGATAATGAATCTATTGCTAACAAAACAGAAAATTTAGAAGTTGTTGCGCTATATTCCTTTGATTTTGGGCTTACTCCATCCATTGGTTACAACCAATCAAAAGGTAAAAATTTAAGCGAAAATGGTAATAAAGATTTAGTCAAATATATTGCTATTGGTACAGCTTATGACTTTAACAATAATATGTCTGCAGTGATTGATTATAAAATTAATTTACTTAGCAACAATAGCTTCACTCGTGATTATGGTATCAATACCGATGATGTATTAGGTTTAGGCTTAGTTTACCAATTCTAATTAGAGAGAAAAGATAGGGCAATTTAGCCCTATCCTTCTTATTTAACGCGATAGCGAATATTAGCCCTTATATTTTTTATAAAAGTTTTTTCCACACACCATTTTTGTGAAATCTTCAGTGACAGTAGCAAGGGATATAGGCTTATCTTCATCTTTGACTACTACATTTTTTCCATTAATCAATCTATCAGAATCATAATTTACACAGTAGCCAATAACCTTAGATGACTGTTTATCTTTTACTGCCATGATTTCATTGTACTTTAAATTAGTAACCTTGATTTGAATCCGCTAGTTCTTTTTTGTCTTTGAATTTAAAGCAAATGGTTCTGCAACGCGGTTAACTGCATCTACATACTCATTATTCATTTTCTTGCTGACAAATTGCTGATCAGCTGCAGTTGATTTTGCGTAAACTACACCTTGTTGTGTTGTTTTAACGCCATATGCATCCCAATCTTCTGATTCTTTAACAAATGGCATTGCACCATCTAATATATTGGCAAATTTTCCCCAGATATCATTGTCCGAACTACAACCCGATACTAAAAATATGGAGGTACTCAATACACTAAATAAAAGAATCGTTTTTTCATCTATCTTCCTATAGTACAAACATTATAAACATGAATTAAGAAAATACTTATTAGTATAAAGTTAAGTATAGGTAGGAGATTAAGTATATTCAAATATAAGGAATAATAACGTATTGATATATTTAGGTATATTTACCCCAACAGGAATCTAATTGACTTAGTTTCGTGTTCAGCTTAGTTAGCTCTAGTACCTACCAACAGTGTAGCTATCAATGCGGGTTAATTATCTGAAAGCAGTAACATCCAGCTGTTTGCGTAATGAGTTTTTGATTTTACAAGTGTATATATGGTAAGCGGTGCTTTAGTCTCATTCATACTTTGCGGGTTTGAGTGGGGGGGGGGCGCCACTGAAAGTTGTGAAACAAATACATTCAGCCTCTGTGTGGCTGATGATCCTACGGGCTTTTTGAACCTGTCCGATTTCCCCTCCCACCTTATGTCGGCGGGAGTATCCTTTGGGATAAAGATGGGAGGATGTCAATAAACCAATTAAATCTCGGTTCTTCCTATATAGTTTTCTTTCATTAATGAAAGATTAATTGCTATATCTAATATAGGTGATGGTGGTAAATAATTTGCTTTACCTAATTCTTGCATAGCATTAATTAGTGGATTTTCATAATCTAACGCATAATCAGCTAACAGTTTTCCTGCGATTGTTTGTTTTGAAATCCCTGCCCCATTGCATCCCCCTACTGCATAAATGCCTTTTATTAATTTACCCCAAATCGGGCTGCCATTTCGGGTTACGCTAATAGTCCCAGACCAAGTGCTGGCTAACGAAACGTCAGATAGTTGCGGATAGATTTTATAGAATAATTTTTTATGCTGTTCATAAACTTGATAAGTTTTTTTTGCATCGACATGGCCATCCAACGCAGGGATAACATGTTGACGAATTAAAAACCGATTATCTTGAGTATAGCGAAGAGTCGCTCCTGCAATAGCATTGACTGGTGTTAGGCCCCAGCTATTCATTTTAGGTAATTTTGCTTTTTGCTCATCAGTTAGTGGCGCAGTAATACTTGCAAATGTAGCCATAGCTGCTTGATGATTTTTTATAGGTGTTAAATCTCGGGATAGTGCGTTAGTACCTAGCATGATGTTTGGCGTTTTAATTGTGCCGTATGGTGTTAATATATTATGAATTGCTCCCGTTTGTATCCCCATAACTGGAGTGTTATTATAAATAGTAATATTCTCAGGCAGGTTATCGACTAAACCTATTATTAGATTAGCTGGGTTTACCAAGATAGAATTCGGTGTGTAAATTCCTTTGGAATAAAAGCTAGTGCCTAACTTGTGATAAAGTTCATCTTTATTAAGTAGTTGATATGGTTCATTCATCGAGCCTAGACTATCAATGTATTCTTTTAAGACTCCCTCGTTTTTCGTGCTTACTTGGCAATGATATTTACCTGCATTTTCCCATTCACACTCAATCTTGAATTTTTCGGTTAAGGTTTTTAACTCACCTATACCCTCCTCCAATAAAGTTCTATATGTTTGAGCTTTTTTCAATTCAGTTGTTGAACTACCTATATTATGAGGTAATCCAATAATAAAGCCTGAGTTTCTTGCTGAAGAGCTTTCAGCTGCAGTAGACGAGTCGAGGAGAATAATTTTATAACTTGGATTATTTATAGCTAAATTTCTAGCAAATGATACGCCCGCAAAGCCTGAACCAATGACGACCCAATCTGCATTATCGTTTTTACGGAGTCTTGGATAGACCTTCTTTTCGTAACTCTCTTTTAACCATCCATTTTTGTTTTGGTTAAAAGGTATCGAAGCATATTTCATTTATTAGTCCCTTTAAATATTCATTAAATAGCCCTCTATAGACCACGCCTAATCGGGCGTGATCTATAGAGGAAGATAACTGAATTTATCACAGTATCCTTTTAAAGGGCATTGTTGTTAAAAGTTAAAAAGGGTTCAATGTTCAATTAAGTATTAAAATGACTTTAATTTAATTACCGTAAAATAACTGATTTTATATTATAAGATCCCCTCCCTCCCCTACTTCCTCTGGTAAGAATGGTCTGCTCCTCAGCTAACGGAGCGAGGTTTAAGCATCCTCTACTGGAATACAAGATTTAACACCATATTAGGTAAGATAGACGTCTCGTAATTTTTGGCGAACAAGGGGGTTGTTTTATTACGTAAAAATGGAAATTAAATTATAATGCATTGTTTATATTGATTTAATTTTATTGGTTTTCTTGGCGAAATACGGTTGGTTTTGAGATATTATTTTTCAGTATATTGGTCCAATAATATGGGAAGCCTCGCCATTTACGGCGAGGAGTAGCTACATTAATTTGTTTATTCTTTACTTTTTTCTTGAACCATTTTAGACAATTTTAGCTTTATCAAGCGTTCGAGCTCTTCAATAACAGTTTGATTAAGTCTATTAAATTCAAAACGTACTTTTCTGCCGTTTCCGTTGTAGCTAATACGGGCATACTGATCCTTGTTATTGAATTCGACAATATCAGAGGTTTTCCATGCTGAAGCGGGCTTAGTTTTGTCTGTCATCAACTCTAAAATAGTTGATAAATCGTCTAATATACTTTTTTGTGTTTCTTGGATATTTTCAATTACTAAGCCTTTACGATTATCTCTGACCTCTTTACAGAGTACTGCTAAATCTATGCCCTCTTTGTTCGCATTACTTTGGAGTTTAGAAAGACGGGCATAGAATGTGTTAGGTATTCCTTCACAGTCAGGAAACAAATTGACTAGGCGCACATCAATTAATGCTGCTTGAATACGTTTACGAACTGACTCAGTGCTTATACCAATATGTTGGGCTAATTGTTCATTAGTTGTGAAATTATTATCTTCCATTAGTTTCTGATACTGTATGCCTACCTCGCGGTAAGATAGTTTTCGAGAACTTTGCGCAGCACTAATGATAGAGAAAATATCTTCATTGGATATGTCGTTTGGTAAAACCCATAATGGTAGGTCAGTAGATAATCTTATGCAGCAATAGCGACGTCGACTACCTTCAATTAAATGATAAATACCATCCATTCTGACAGCAATACCTTCAGTATCCACTCCCCGTTGTTTAATTTGTTCCAGAATATCGCCCATGGAGTTTTCATCCAATGCTTCCTGGTTACGTGGATTGAGAAAATGAACAACAGTTTGCTCAGAGACTTTATCCCCTGGGACTATGACGTGTTCAGCATCAACTTTGCGCCCGTCTTTCAGTGTAAAGACTCTTTTGGTGATATTTCCCCCTTTTAAAGAGGGGAGTCCATTTCTCTGCTCAAAACGTGTTTTCTTCGGATTTTCTAAATACATATCTTTGTTTGTGCCTCTTTCTACATCAGTCATGCGGATTACTCACTTTTTGCAGAGAAACTTTTGATTTCATTTATAAATTGTTGATATACCGAATTTACTGACATTTCAGCTATATCAAACTGTTTTGCAGGACATAAATCCTCTGATTTTTTGATATCCAAGACTGTCCTGCCCCTTTCTGCCGCCGCAACAAAAGCTTCTGAATGTTTTATATTAGTTGTCATGAATTTATCTTGTACGGTGCGTACAAGCTTGTTTAATGTTCGAACCTCATGTTGACTTTTGTCATCGACATTAACAGCGAGTACCTTCATCCATTGGATATTTTCACCCCTAGATGGCAGTTGCTGTAAACGCGTACCAATCGTTAACATATAATTTGTTGTGGAGGCAAAGTCATACTCGCGCGGAGTTATTGGCACGAGTAGTGCGTCAGCAGCTTCATTTGTTGACCATATGATTGGAGAGTCTTGTGGAGGGGTATCGATAAAAATAAGGTCATAATGCTCTTTTAGAACAGGGACGACAACATCTCTAAAACGAGTGAGAAGCTTATTTCGTTCATCCTTACTTAAGCGCCAGTACAGGTCAGTGAATCTATCATCTGTGGGAAAGGCTGTAATGACATCCATATTCGGAAGATGTGTACTGAATGGGATATTGGAGATAATATCCGCTTCAGAGTAACCTGCAGATATATACTGAGAATAATCTCCATCAGGTTCGTATTCAGCCAGCAAAACATCGGTAATTGTCAGATAAATATCATCATCATTAGTGGCTCGGATAAGATTATTTCCGATTGAGCCTTGAGGGTCTAAGTCTACGATGCAACAGCGAGCGTTTAGGTTTAGATCTAATGCAGCTGCTGTTGCAATTGTTGCTGTCGTTGTACTTTTTCCTGTTCCACCTTTGTGGTTTTCTATGACGATGACTCCTGGCTTATACATATCTGAATAACGATGAGCACCTAGTTCTTCCATGATCACTTGAACGTCGAACCGAGTATAAAGATGGTTTTTATTTTGAAAAATAGGCTCTCCAATGATTTTCTTAGCCTGCATTTCAGTTACAATCTTTGAGAATGTATTACGAGATTTTCCAAAAAAATCAGCCAGAGCTGTTTTGTTTAAACAGTGGTTATATATAAGCCTGTCCAGACCATCTACTTGTTCATCAGTTACTTTTATTGTATTTACTTCAGCGATAGATTCTTTTAGTGAAATTTGTTCAGCTTTCATTCGCTGACCAATTATTAGTATTTGATCTAAAATTGACATTGGCTACCCCTTATTTGTTTTTTTATATTATCAGTGTGAATTGAGCATATAACAAGTCAATATTGCACTTTAATGCACAAAAAAGAATTTCACGCTTGATTTTTGACAGGGATATCTTGGCGAACCAGGGGGTTGTTTTTTTATAAAGGATAGAATTTTTTTAAAAAAAAAGCCTGTAATAGCAAGGGATAGCGATATGTCTAGTTATAAAGAAACGATGGCGAATTACTTATATTTATCACTTTGATACCGCCTCCATTTTTTGACTTTATTTTTCAAAAAATTTAAATGTTGAATACAACGGGGGTATAACTGTGATACTTGAGGGTGATATACCCCACAAGATTTACTATCGAATCCGATACGCCATAACCGCTTACGCGGGTCTCGGCAACCCTAACTAAAAGCAAATATCTGTGTTTCCATTCATTACAACTTTTGGGACTCCGTCCTGTTTCACAAAGTGTGAAAGTAAGGGAGGATGTTGCTCTATATAGCAAAAACTAAGTTCATGGTTAGGATATTGGATGAATGGTTTAATGAGTCTATAACAATATATTTCGGTATCAGAGTCTGCTAAATGGTCTCTATGGTATTTAAATCTAACCATGATAACGTGTAATTGCGCCATTTTTAGTCAAAAAATGAGATAATAGGTATACTGCTCCTAGGCCGCGGTTTGCAACCATCGTTTTTTTGCCATTTTATTCCGCCTTTCTGATAGTAAAGTGACTGCGTGTAGCCCTTTTTCCGCACTCATAAAATCCAGTCGGTTTCCACATAAAATACATTGATACGGGGCAGTGTTTAAAAACCCTTTGATAAGGGCCGCAAACCCCGGTTTTTCAGGCACGATAGGATGTATCATATCTAACGCGTCATACACTTTGGGTAATAAGCTGCCTCGTTTGCGATTAGCTAAAAAACCGTAATAGCGGGTCATCTTAAAATGCCGCGCTGGGATATGACTGACATAACGTCGTATCATTTCTTCTTGGGTTAAGGTCTGTCGGCGGTATTGTTGGCTATGGTGAGCATAATAATGATGGATCACTGTGCCATCGCTGTAGTGTTTCAATTGAGAAGCGAGATAGGGGACGTTTTAGGTATCGGCTCAGGTATTTCACATTGTGCCACGCACCGCGTGTCTTTTTAGCAAAATGCACTTTCCAATACCGTTGAAACTGGGTATTAAGGTAACGGCACCAGGTCGGATAATCCCGAATATGTCCGAAGTCAGGCAATGTGCTGGGCTGAAGTTGAAAATAACTGTTTCGAAGGAGTCGAACGACGGCACTGCGCCAGACTTTTTCGACGTCTTTCTTTTTAAAGAAAACGGGTTTTCAGGTGTCATATTGCGTGAGCCCGACTCGGGTTACCGATAAATGGATGTGCGGATGTTGATTGAGTTGGCGACCATAAGTATGTAAGGCACAGAAAATGCCAATTTCGAGCCCAAGACGCTTGGCATGTTTGAGCATGGCATGCGTGGCGCAGCGAAAGAGTCGGTTGAGCAAGGGCCAGTTATTGTTGAAGAAAGGCCAAAGTTGGTGGGGCATCGTGAGGGTGATATGTTGCCATTCTCAGTCTGGCAAAATATGGCGCTGCTGTGCGACCCATTGTTCGGTGCCTTTGAGACCACATGCACTGTAGGCTTTGGATTTACAGGTTTGACAAAAGAAGCGTGAATGCGTGCATTCAGGTGAAGAGCAGCAATACCGACGAACGCCCATAGCACAAGACTGCATGCGAGCATCTTTTCGACACAGAGGAGTTGCCATTCATCGATGGTGTTGTTATCGATAAAGCGATTCCATCCGTCATCGTATTAGAATAGCAATTTAGCGGGTCTGGGAATATACATTGAGCAGAGTATAAAAGACGAGAAGGGAGTTGCCTAGAAATAGAGTAGCTCTGTCGTGATACTCACGCCATAGGCGTGCTTATGTTCAAAACTGAACCTGTGGAGTGCTTGCGCTCTATCACAATAGAATGGTCGGGATATGAGCAGCGCTTGATAACAACGGCATCGCATTTAGCGCTAGTGACGGAGTCAAAAACATAAACTTTCGTTCTCGGCTTCAGGGATGACAATGTACCCTGACTAAAAAGCCGCTGAAATCGGTCTTCTTCGCATTGTATTTCAGCGACATCACTTTCGCTAAGGAAAGTCATGGCGCTTACCTTTGCGCCGAGTTTTGGTACTGCGGGTGTTATACGCCAACCCGTATATGTGTTTTTTATACGCCTAAGCGTATATTTTATTTTTATACGCCATGGCGTATATATTGACATTATACGCCATGGCGTATATGTTAATTTTATTCGCTATGGCGTATATACTTGACAGGGCGATTATCACTGTGGGAGGGAGGAGTGAAGATTACAACACCAAAGATGCTTGCTGCTGCAATGCGTGAGCAACGCAAAAAAAACAAATTAACCCAAGCGCAAACCGCAGATCAAGTCGGTCTAAGGCAAGCAACAGTTTCTGAGTTTGAGAGCACACCTGAATCAACGAAACTCGAAACATTTTTCAAAATTCTTGCCTCCTTAGATCTGGAACTACATGTAGTAAAGCGGGGTTCTACACTAAATGAAGGTAAGGTTTGGAACAAGGAGTGGTAGTGATGAGGACTCGGGTACTTTCTGTCGCTATGAATGGTGATTTGGTTGGCAAACTCACCAAAAATACTGATGGTGGGATGTCATTTCAATACGCAGAAGAATGGTTGGCAGAACCAGGGGCGCGGGCAATCTCATTATCACTTCCTCTGCAACGTGGACGCATAATCGGTAGCGCGGTTTACAATTTCTTTAGCAACCTTTTGCCTGATTCTGAGGCGATTATTGATAGAATGCAGGTTCGTTTTAAGGTAAAAACAGACCATCCTTTTGATCTGCTCGCCGCTGTGGGTCGTGACTGTGTTGGCGCAATCCAGTTATATTCTCCTGATACTGAAATTCCATCGGTGATGGAAACTCATGCCGAACCTCTAAATGAAACCCAAATCGAAGAAATTTTAGACGGTTATCAAACCGCACCTCTTGGAATGGGCGAGGATGTGGACTTTCGGATCTCCCTCGCAGGGGCTCAAGAGAAAACAGCATTACTTTGGTATCAAGGCTGCTGGCAGCGGCCACAAGGTAGTACCCCGACAAGTCATATTTTCAAATTACCCATAGGCCTGATTGAACACCATAACATTGATCTACGCGAAAGCTGTGAAAACGAATGGCTATGCTTGTGTATAGCAAGAGAATTTGGATTTCCAGTCGCCAACGCTGAATTGGCAATGTTCGGCCAAAAAAAGGTACTGATCGTAGAGCGTTTTGACCGAAAATGGTCTTCATCTGGAGACTGGCTGTTGCGCCTTCCTCAGGAGGATTGCTGTCAGGCTTTGGGTATTGCACCTGCATTAAAATATGAATCTAATGGGGGGCCAGGTATTGAATCTATCATGACGATGCTTTTGGGGTCACAAAAAGCAATCGACGATAGAGAAATGTTCTTTAAATCACAAATCCTGTTCTGGATGCTGGCCGCGATAGATGGGCACGGGAAAAACTTTTCCATCTTCATTGAATCAGGAACATCTTTTCGTTTAACCCCTTTGTATGATGTACTGTCCGCTTTTCCTATCTTTCAGTCCAGAGGCATAGAGACCAAAAAGGCAAAAATAGCTATGGCATTACAAGGGAAAAACAAACAATACCATTTTTCTATGATCCAACCGCGTCATTTTATCAGTACCGCTACACAGGTCGGGTTTTCTCCGAAAATGGCAACGCAACTGATGCTTGATATGGCCGAAAAAACAGATGCTGTTATAACTGCCATATTACCTCAGCTGCCTGAAGATTTTCCTGAGCACATTAGCAAAGCCATATTTGCTGGGTTATCAAAACAAGCTGATAAGATTAAAAGATGGTCCTCCTCACAAACTAACTAAGACTGAATAAGAGCCCAGATCTGAAGTGACCCCCTGTAATTGGTTGTTCAACTATTTGGGGGGCACTTCACTAATCGTACTATGGATTCCCTCACAAGCATGCTGTTTCCCTGCAAACATCAAGCGTGGGCGAGCATTATTTACTTATGAATAATGTTAGCGTTTATTCGTGTCCATTATCTGTTCTAATCGTTTTAATTCTGTGCTATGCAAATCCCAATTTTTGAAAGTTTAATTGCCTGTGGGTTTCCCAGTCCCGCCCAAGACCACGTCGAGCGTCGTTTATCGCTCGATGATGAGCTTATTCGTTATCCTGAAAGTACCTATTTTTTTCGTGCTTCAGGGGATTCGATGAAAGACGTGGGGATTTTTGACAGCGACTTATTGGTCGTCGAAAGCCATCTTACCTCCCGTCATGGGGACATTTTGATCGCTGAATACGATGGCGAATTCACCTGTAAATACCTGCAAATTACACCGACTAAAGCCCTTATTCCCGCTAACAGTCAATTTCCTACTATCACTATTAATGACGATTCTGAAGTGCAAATTTTCGGTGTCTTTCGTTATGCTGTGCATACCTTTCGGTAAATAACATTTTTGCGCTCATCGATGTCAATTCCATGTATACCTCCTACGAATCCGTTTTCCGACCTGATTTAAAAGGAAAGCCAATTGTTTGTCTTTCGAATAATGACGGGTGTGTGATTGCGCGTTCTGCGGCGGCTAAACCCTATATCCGTATGGGAGCTCTTTATTTTGAAATTAAGTCGATAATTAAACAAAAAAAGTCACCTGACAGTCTGCTTTGAGCGAAGAGCGGACATCGAAGCTCTATACTGATGCTGGATTCGCATTACAGGTGCTTATGTGAATGCAGTCAGAATAGATAATATATATTTTTGCAGTAGGTTTCTTTGAGGACTAGCTCAAACATAAAGATTTAGATGAAATTACAGTGCTAAATTAATAAACTAGTGGTAATTAAGCTTTAAATGCGTTAATTGGGTTGTGTGATTATAGAAAATTAGAGCTTTTTGAATGCTTGGAGAGTGAAATGTTAGAACCACCAAAGAGTTATAATGAAATGTTGCCTATGCTCCACAAGGCAACTTTTATTACTACATTTATATTTTATCTATCATTAGTTATTTATGGCTACATTCCATTGGTTGGTATTAACGCCAAATATATTCCACCCATTAAAGACTACGATGAGTTTATTAAGTGGATATTAACATTCGGTATATTACCAATTGCATTTTCAATTTTTTGGTCCGTGATTAGTGGAGCTTTAGACCTGCATAATAACGTGGCAAAAATTTCTGGAATAAGAAAGGCATGGGATAATTACTTAATTATAAAACCATTAGCTAAAATCGCGGGCGTTACACGAAAATTAACAAATGATGAGTCTTACAAGGTGATGAATAAACTATATTACCCAGAAGTTAAAGAGTTAAAAGATAAACATTACGTTGAGCTTTTCTGGAACAAAGTTTATTACTTTTGGATTTTCTTTGAGCATACTGTGATTGCATTTATTACTGTTTTAGTTATAAGTTTAGCTAAATTAACTAATCTATTCTCTGTTACTGGTTCGTTAAATAATCTTTGGTTGTGGATTATTTTCCTTTTCGTCTTCAATTTCCTTATTTTTATAGCATCTGTTAAGCCAAGAACTGAAAGTCAAGTAAGACAGATACCTGATGATAAAATAAAGGAATTTTTTAATAATAACAGTATTTTTTAAATGGAGTTGGTTTTGAATTACAAGATAAATGGAATAACTATACGTTCAGAAAATGCAGCCAAACCGCATACTATGCCATCTAGCTATCTCTGCAACCATATTAAAAACTCTATTAAAAATGGTAAAGCTCTTGATTTTGGATGTGGAAAGCTTAGATATTCAGAACAATTAATAAACAAATTTGAAACAGTAACATTTTTAGATTCCAGAAAACAGCTAGAAAGAGTGCAAATTATCAGAGGTGTACAAACTACAATTCCAGAGTATGTAGCTAATAACTATAAAAATGCTAATGTTGTTCCTTTTGAAAGTATAGATGAAATCACGAGTCATTATGATTTCATACTTTGCGCAAACGTGCTTTCTGCAATCCCATGTAAATCCACGATCTACAAAATCATCAGTGCGATTAGAGAACTATTAAAGAGTGATGGTGAAGCAATGATCGTCAATCAATACAAAAGCTCTTATTTCAAGAAGTATGAGAGTGGGATTAAACATTTGCATGGGTATATATACCAAAACTCTCGCAATGCTTCCTATTATGGTTTGTTAGATGAAAATATTGTAAGTAAAATTTGCTTAGATAACAATTTAGCAATAATAAAGTCTTGGAACAGAGCAGGCAGTTCATATGTGGTTGTTGGTAAAAATAAACATATTTAGTATATTTAAAAAATCTTAGAAGGTGCTATTTACTTGTTGCTTATTAGCTCGCAGGGGGCAGGTCAACATGAACCACACCCTCAAGCTATTGCAGGTTTACAAAATTTTGGTCAAAGCATTGGTAGAGTTCAGTACTAAGTTTTTGTGCTCTTCCTAATCTACTAATAGCGATGCTCGCTTATGTGAGCAGCTTATTACTCATAGTAGCCCTCTCCAACAGGGCTACTATGGGTGAGGAGCGGACTTTTGTCTATGTATAAAGAGAGAAGGAGATAGCAAATCGTCTGAAAGAAGAGGAAATAAGTCCATAGCGTGGCGGAGAACTAACTCATAGAGTGGTCATGAACACGAAAAATCGCCTGAAGAAAAGAGATTACTTGGACTAATTGTCGAATATGGTTAAGCGATATCTCGGCTATCAACCGGGAATTGATTTATGCTTTCGCATCTACATGATCAACGTTCGTAGATTGTCCCGTTCGGGCGCATGTACATACCATCACTCAGATAAACGTCTTCGCCATCCTCAACACATAGATCAGAATAAATATCGGCCATGCCAGGTTCGACAATATTCGTCGAAATCCCATGAGCATCGAAGAGCTCAAAGAAGCGAGTGATCCATTCCTCGTTGACCTCATCTTGTATAGTTTTGCCGTGATCTATAGTAATGGAAAACATGGAAATACATTTATTTTGAAAGCGGTCTAATTTATTCTCTGGTTGAAAATGATTTTCTTGGGCTAACGTCTCTGCGACCCAAAAAAGGAGCTTCAGGTCTATTGGCAGCTTATATGCGGTCGTAAAATCACCCCCTATGCGAATTCTCTCTTCGGGCCTCGTTGGTGTCTGTACTTCGAAAGAATTACCATCATCATTTTGAGCTAAAAAGCGGATGAAAACCGTGTCTCCACGGACTAACATCCAATCCCTTCCATGTTTTGGTTTCATTGCTTTAACTATCCGCGGTTGTAATATTGACATGCTCATTGTGTTAGATACCTAAAAGAAAAACATGAAAGAGATTATATCCACTAGAGTATTTTTTTTATAGCTCCGCTACTCTTGGCGAGCATCACAGAAAATGACGCTTCAGTCAATCTCCGCTTATGGCACAGAGCCGCCTGTCAGATTAGGTTCAGATCTGTGTCGTAGTTGTGTCAGGTTAAATCTGAGCCGATACAATTAATTGGTTAACTATTAATCAATTCACTAATTTCTTCCTATATCATCCTCTTATTCCGACTATCCACAATTAGATTGGTTAGTTATCCACTGATTTTGTGGATACGCCCATTTTGAGTTTTGTGGCAACGGCTTTATTCTGGCGTTGAGCCAATATTAAGCCGAACGCTGGATTGACCCCATTTACACACAGTTGGCGCAGGTTTCCCGTACACTTTCGTTCACGCGCCTTTTTGGGGCGCGTTCACTGGTTCGCCAAATGTGGAAAATGGGGACAACTGGCTTGAAAGGTCAACCGCTGCGCCTTTGTACGTTTTCAACGTGGCGCAAAGGGCAGGGGGGCAGCTCCCTGCGGGACCGCCCCTGGTTCACTGCTTAGCTGCGCTAAGCGTTAATGGCGACTTGCCGTTCGCTTCTCTCGCTGCAAGTCGGGTGCTGCCATCTTCATCACCTGTGTGATTAATCTTTCATCGAGCACCACCGCTTGGCCTAAAACATAGCCTCACCTCGTCATACAGCAAGGGTTAAGTGAACTCCACCAAAATTCTTGCCGCTTCGCTTACCAACAATTTTGCCTCCGCCCTTGCTTCCTTCCTCGTCTCGGCTATGTACGGCCTTTGCAGCGGAGGAACTCGACGAAAGAAATCATTAACACGGTGGAGGATTCAAAAATGTCATCACATCAAAACCTTGCAGCTCCAGAATCTAACGAAAGAAAGGGTAAAACCCCACTGACTCATGACCAGAAAGAGGATTTATTGCATTACATCGCGCCATTAACTCGTCTGTTGGATTTGTTCGAGGGGGATATTTCACCTGAGTTATACGATGAAGAAATCACACTGCACAGTGATGCATTCGATTCTAAGAGTGTTTTTATGAAAGAGGGCTATCCGATTGGCTTTAGTGACAATTTAAACAACATGTTCTATCTGCGTCCTGAACTCATTCAGGCATCTTAGGTGCTAAGAGGGTTGTTGTGCCCCTCCTAGCGCAGACACGTCAATAACTATAGAGGTAATTAATATGTCTACATTAGAAATTATCATTAACCCAAAACAACGTAAAGCGAAAAAAGGCGCAAAATCCGCACAGGCCGACGCGATTTATCAGGCATTGGACAGTATGGAAGCACATGTATTGCCGTTATCGGCATTAGTACAAAGTGAACTCAATGTGCGTAAACGTCCGATGGATGAAAAAGCCTTGTCAGAACTGGCTGACAGTATTCAAGCGGTCGGGGTGTTACAAAACTTGGTGGTTTACCCGATGAACAATGACGTCTACGGGGTTGCTGCGGGTCAACGTCGATTAATAGCGTTACAACAATTGGTTGCAAAAGGACATTTAGCGTCGAGTTTTCCAGTGCCTGTCAAGATTGTGCCTGAATCCGATGCGCTGATTATTTCCCTGACGGAAAACAGCCAACGTGAAGCCATGCATCCAGCCGACCAACTTCATGCTTTTATCGAGCTACAAAAAACAGGCAAAAATGCGTCTGAAATCGGTGACTTATTAGGGTTTAGCACTCACCACGTTAAAAAATGTCTGCGTTTGGCAAACATGGCGCCCGAGCTATTAGCTGAGTTGGATGCGGACAATATCACCCTTGACCAACTGCAAGCGTTAGCCGGAACCCCTGACCATGACCGTCAAGTGATGGTATGGAACAATGCAATGGGTTGGAAAAAAGAGCCACGTTACTTACGTGAAGCGGTTGAAGAAACCAAAACCCCTGTCGAAAATAACCGATTGGTGAAGTTTGTTGGATTGGATACCTACGAGCAAGCAGGGGGAACCCTTGAAATTGACCTCTTTACCGAAGCAGGATTTATTGAAAACGCCCCACTATTAGAAAAATTGGCACTCGATAAACTCACTGTGTGTGCGGAATTGTTAGCGAATATTGAGGGTTGGCAGCACGGTATTGCCCGTTTAGAGCGTCCGAGTTTTTACGGTAATGACGGGGAAACCTTGTCTCTTAGTCATGCTCCCGAGGCGGTCATTCCCCCTGAATTTGCGGATTTACTGGCTGAATTGCGTGCTCGTGAAGCAGATTTACGGGAGCAAGCATTAAATGCAGAGGAATATCATGAGCAAATCGACCTTTGGCAAGCTGTGAATGATTGCGAAAATCAAATTGAGGGCATTAAAGATCGTACCAAAAATCAGGCGTGGGCAGCCGATGGAAAAGCAACAAAAGGCGTAGTGGTCTACCTTGACCGTGATGGTGAACCGTGTGTTATCCGTGGCGTGATTGACTTAACACAGCATGAGCCACAGTGCAGTGAAGAAGAAAGCGAAACTGAAAGTGTGATTGAGCAATCAACGACTCAAGTTGAGACGGTTTCTGCCTACAGCGCAGCCTTGTGCAAAAGTCTCTCTTCTGAGCGCACCTTAGCGGTTCAAGCGGCATTAACTCAGCACCCGAACGTGGCACTGGCGATTTTGGTTCATGATGCGTGCATTCAGGTGTTTGGTTCACCGTATGCCAAAACTGCATTTAACATTAAATTTTCTCTCTCTCAGGAGGAGTTACTCAAAAATGCCCCGACTGCCCAAGACAGTGAAGCATTGCAATTACTCAATACGCAATTTGAGTCATGGTCTGCCCGTCTCCCCGACGCGTGGCAAGCGGATTTCTCATGGTTGTTGTCATGGGAGCAAGCGGATTTAGTCGCATTACTGGCGTTTTGTTCCGCGCAAACTATAAATGAAGTGAACCATCATGCTCCGCACGATAACACGTTAGCTAAAGCCTTGCGTCCAATTGAACAGGCGATTGCCTTCGATTTTCGCCAGTGGTGGCAGCCAACCAAAGCAAACTTCTTTGGACGTATCAGTAAAGACCAAATCAGTGATTGTTTAGCAGAGGCAGGCGCATCAGATAAAACCCTTGAAGCCGTCAAAATGAAGAAAGGGGATGCCGCTGAGTTGGCTGAAAATACCCTTAAAGATACGCATTGGTTGCCGAGCTGTTTTCTCGATGTAAACACTGACACTCACTACACCGATAACGCTCAATAATAAGATGGGAGACACTGCCCGAAAGGGCAGTGTGAATAATCATGACAATCATTCCAAACCATTTAGCCCTTGTTCCCTTTAATGACCGTCAATATGCCGCTGCAAAAGCCATCCTTTTCGTCGAAGATAAAATGCAAAAAGGGCAATACCAAAAACGCTATCCGTATGCGTATGCGCTCATTCGCTTTTTTACGGGGAATAAAGGGGCAATAACCGCAAAAGATTTGCACTATACGTTGGTGTTATCTTTTGATGATAAACGTGAAATGCCGTCAAAAAATCGCTATCTTGCGGCTCTAGATATGTTTATTCAGTCCCGTGGAGTTATTTGCCCGTTGCCGTTATGCGATCATCATGTGCGCGATTTTTTTCCTGAGCTTGATTACCACGACCGCGAACGGCAGGGGCGAAAAATTCAGTCTCAAGTACAAGTTGTGAGCCGTGCCCGACAAAAAGCCCAAATTAAAGCGCAGCAACAGTATCAAAATCGATTAGCCCAAGCCGAAATTGAGTTAGCCTTTATTACCCCCAGTGAGTTTAAATCGTGGTACAACCGGTTTAATCATGATGGGATTGAAGAGTATGATTTGATTGAATTGCTTGTAAACTGGACGACGCGATTTAACAATTTAAACTTGAGAAAATACCTTGATTTTGCCCCGTTGTGGTCGGCGCTCTTGGATTTCAATGAGGATATCGATACCCGATCATACGGTGAACAATTACTGGATGGTTATGCCATACCGAATAAATTAACGGGTCAAAAGGGCGTTGATGATGAATGGAATGTGGTTTTGCTCGAAACTGAAGACAGTTTGGTGCTAATGATGCGAGGCGAGCAGGCCAAAGAAACCGTTATTAATTTTGCTATTGCGGCTAATGAAATCTCAGATAATGACCGAGCCACTTGGGAAGGGAAGCCTGTGAGGGCTATTATAAGGCTGTACCAAAAACCGAGTTTGCGACCTATTACTATCCGTCCAATCAGGAAATAAAAGGGACTTTTCTTGCAACCTGCTTTATCGTGTTTTGATTCTATACATTTTTTTATATTAAATTAATTCGATAATCGGTGAAATTACACTTTCATTAGAAAAAAAGGATATTTTATGCCATATAGGTCATTGAAAGATAAGGTTGCAATTATTACAGGCGCAACGAGTGGTATCGGTTTAGCAATAGCACAGCAGCTTCATGAACATGGAGTAAAAATGATACTCAATGGCAGGAATGAAGAAGTACTTACTCAAATTTCTCAAGAACTGAAAGCAATACCTGTAGCTGGAAATTTAATACACCCTAGCGTTCCTGAACGCTTAATTGATGAAGCACTAAGGCACTATCAGCGGTGTGACTTTGTCATTAGTAGTGCAGGTATGATAGAAGTTGGTGATATCCAAACTATTGATGTTGAAAAAATGGCTGATATGGTTGATATAAATGTGAATGCGGCCTATCGGTTATCGTATTTGGCAGTACGCCATTTTTTAAATCAAAATAGTGGGCACCTCATTAATATTTCAAGTGTTATGGGAACAAAAACAAGGGCTACCGCAGGGGCATATTCAGGGACTAAATTTGCTATCGAAGCGTTGTCTGAAGCATTGAGAATGGAGCTGGCAAAAACACCCATTGGCGTAACTTGTATTGAGCCAGGTTTGGTTATGACAAATCTGCATAAGAATTGGAAAACACACCCTTCTGAAAGTATGGGAATAGAGAGTCCATTAACACCGCGTGATGTAGCACAATGCGTTATTTTTGTATTAACTCAGCCAAGTCATGTGAGAATACCAAAATTAATGATTTTGCCTCAAGGTCATGAGATTTAGTATTTTATATTACTTAAACTCACTATATTTTTTTGTAATTTAAAAATTCTTAGCTGTGAATATTTTAATTAATGTAGACCTCATAATACCAGTTTAGTACTCCTTGTGTTGAATTGGTGGCGTTAAGCAATATGATGATTTTAATCAGGGGGTAAAAGAAGCAGTTCGAGGTAACCCCGAACTGCTTCTTTGTCAAACTTAGAATATGGGCAGCAAAAGAAAACCAGTTTTTCGGTGAAAGGCCAAAGATTTTTGTTAAAAAAGGGCTATATCAGTGCGTCAGAGCCAACATGCGGGGCGGGCGGCATGGTGATTGCCTGTGCTAATTCTGTTTTACAGCAAGGTTACAACCCATAAATGTAAATGATCGCGGTGTGTACCGATATTGATGAGGTTGCCGCCTGAATGTGCTACGTCCAACTGGCATTATTGGGGATTCCTGCCATTGTGAATATCGGAAACAGTTTAACGCTGGACGTTCTTCAAACGCTGTATACCTCGATGTTAATGTTAAATTCATTTCGCTTTAAATCCTTTTTAACAGCCTAATTCACGTTATTTCAAAGGGATTTATTCCCTTTTTTTGCGCATCGGCTTAACCCTGGCATCGAGTCAGGCTCAATCCGACAACGCCAACTCCTGCGCCTTTTTTACGCTGACGCGTGGCGCAAAGGACAGGGATGCAAGCTCCCTGTGGGAGCTGCACCTGATAAACCGCTTAACGTTGTTAAGCTCAAAGGACGTCTTGCGGTTCGTTTCTCTCGCCGCAAGTCGGGTTGTGTCATTTTCAGCCACTGTGTTGTTAATCTTTCGCCAAGCCCCTCCGCTCGGGCTTAAACATAGCCTCAACTCGTCATCCAGCAAGCGTAAAGTGCACTCCAGCAAAATTCTTGTCGCTGTGCTTTCCAACAATTTTGCTTCCGCCCTTGCTTCCTTCCTCGTTTCGTCTATGCACGCCCTTTGCAGCGCAGGAACTCGACGAAAGAAATCATTAACCCAAAGGAGGCACTAAAATGACTCAACAACAAAACCTTGCAGCGAGAGAATCTAACGAAAGAAATGGAAAAGACGAAACCGTCATCACGGCTATTGAGGTGAAGAATGCTCAAGCTCGTTTAACGTTTTTACCTTCAAAATTAGGGCTGTATTGCATTGCCTTTGAAAATGCAATCTATAACTGGATGACTCGGAACGCCGTAGCCTATAACGGCGGCTATTGGGATTTTTATCAATTGCCGAATGGCGGTTTTTATCTGCAACCGACAAAAGGCTATATGCTCACTTCACCGAATGGATTTATGGACGATGTAAGTGCTCAAGAAGCGGGAATTATTGTCACCTTAATGATGTTAAGTCATTTTTCATTTGAGACCTATGAAAAAGGGCAACAGGAAGATTGTGAGCGTATTTCTGCTTATTTTCACCAATTACGCGAGTTTATTTTCACATTACCCCCTGAATCACAAACCAAGATATTGAATGCGATTGATTAATTAAATCCTGCGCAAGTCCAAGACTTGCGCTTAATCAAACTTTATCAATAAAAGAGAGAAAAATTATGGAACAGCAAACATTATTATCAGTCGGGCAAGTCGTTTATACGAACTTATATAATCATGGCTTGGGTGTGATTACCCAAATTCATGGAGAACAAAAACCAGATACAGTGACGAATCTATGTAATGTCATGGTGAGTGGGGGCAATGCAGAATTTGATATTGTATTTTACAATGGTGATAAATCGAATCGCTTACCAGAATCTATTTTAAGAGGGGGAATTCAGTGGGAAGTTAAAAATGAATTTGTTGATAATGAAACAATTGAATCATTAATTAAACAGTCAGAAGAATTTGAACAAACGGAAAAAGCCGAGAAAGAAAAAAAGCAAACTGAATTAAATCAAAGTGTCGAATTTCAAAAAAACAATAGTCAATATTCATACTTAACTCAGATAACCGATAATTTAGACAATAAAGTAAAAATAGTCGGTAAAAATATCCGTGCTGAATTAAAAAAAATTTTCCAAAAACTAAATTTTCAGTTCGTAAACAATATTACAGTTCTTATTATGTATCATGGACAGATGGCCCGACAGTGGATGAAGTCGACTCGATTGTTAAAAAATATAAAACGTCACGGTTCGATTACTATACTGATTATTCTTACAATGAAAGTTCACCATTTAATGTAGTTTATGGTAGTGCCGATTATGTTTTTACGAATCGTCATTACAGTGATGAAATAATCGCACTAGCAATCAAATCATTGATTGATAAATATGGCGAGTCTTATGAGTTTGATACTGCATTAATGACCGTTGAAAATTATCATCAAGGTAAGCTATACCAAATTGGACGCGAAAAAATTATTGGAAATGATGGCATCGGCGGAGAAATTAATCGCGTTCTAAGGAAAACGAGTTATTAAAGAAAACGCGCCAAAAGGCGCGTTTCTCGTTTAATACTAAGCCACATGCATTACTTAATATTGAAATTGATTATAATGTTAAAAAGAGAAAATGAAAGGGTTAAATTTAGTTATTTTGTTTAATATTGAGATAAATGTGATAGACCTCAAGTGCGTATTGATTTCTTTTTTTCTCTTGAACCTCGGGTTTTTTTTAACCCTGCATTATATGCGCCAACCCCTTTCCAGATATCCCCTTGTATTCGAATAAACTTTGCCAAATAAAATGCCCCCGTATAAATATTCATGCATGGGTCTTGCCTTAAATGATTTTCGGTAATGCCATACTGCGCTAATTCATTAAAGTTTTGCGAATGAATTTGCATTAACCCGATAGCGTATCGCGTCGGTGAAGCTTGGTTAATAGCATTCGGTTTGAATGAAATTTCACGAAAGGCAACCGCCAGTAATAAATCAGGGTCAATTTGATAATCATTTCCTGCTTTATCATAGCAATCAATTGAAAATTAAATCGGAGAAAAAAATAACGCAATGAGAATACAGATAATTCGCATATAAATCCCCATTTAATAATAAATTCTCTTAACTCAGAATCACCCATTTTAATTAAAAAATAAAGCACTATTTAAATACAAGCCAAAAGAAAGGCGGAGCAATAAATACGCTCCTCTGAAAGATAGACATCACACCCCACGCAAAATTTCATTTTGCAAGAATTTATTTTTAAATCATGGTGTTAATTAAAATAAAATAGGTGATAATTATAAATATAATAACTCTAAGTGCTAAAAGAGTGTTGGAATAGTGCTAGATTAGTGCTGTTTTGTGGCTTTATTGTGGCTAATTATTATAAATCAATACGTTATATTTAAAAGTGATTGGCTGCTAGCACTATTACAGTGTTCAAAAAATTATATTTAGCACTTTGAAAGCACTGAGCTTATGGTACCATTAATTTTATTAAGGCACTCAATTAGCACTCGATATTTAGGATTAATAAATGGCAAGACAAAACGTATATATGTCACAAAAAGTTTATGATGCAATTAGAACTATTGTTGATGAACGGCGAGCAGATGGTGCAAACCACGCTGATGCAAATATGTCGAGCGTCTGTTCTGAAATGCTTGATATAGGAGTTCGCGTCACTATGAATTTAAAAAAGAAGTTAGATGAAACAGATGATAATGGAATGACATGGGAAGAGATTTATAAAAAGCAGATGCTTGAAGATTCAGCAAAAACTCGTCAGTGTATTCAAATGATTTTTCAAATGTTATTTAATCTAACTGAGATAAAAGAAGATACCCGTTATGATTTTAGGGAGGGAATAACTGAAATGAAAAAGGAAACAGAGAGACTGATTAATCAGTTTTTCCCTAAAAATTAGAAGAACCAATCCATATTTGGACTTTAGCTATCTGTACATTTTTACTTATTATTTGAGTTTTTAGTGGGTGCTAATATTTACATATAAAAACACATCACATTCTGTAAAATTAATGATTGATTTGACTTTAAATGATATGTATATTTATTTTAAGCCAAATATTTGGTCAGTTTAAAATTGAAGAATCGCCCAATAAAGGAGCTGGAACTCCCTTATTGAGCTAAACACATAACCCCAACTTAAGGAGATGGTTACATGCCTACTCATGATCCTATTGATCTCGATGCGATAAAACAAGCAGTTTTTCGAGAAAACCTACCTGATTTTTTAAATAATGTATACTTTTGGATGATTCTTGACCATGATAGTCAAGTTTTATCGTGTAGCGCTCCTGAAAAAGTTCATTCAATTCTTAACTCTTTAAAAGTAATTAAGAAAGATAAGTGTTTTAGTATTTCATCTATCGAGTTAGTTAAACATCAGTTATATCCGATTGCAATTGCAATGGAGGTTACTGAGTTTAAATTTTCTAACAATAAAAACATTGTAAAATTAAAAATATATAATGTTATGGAAAATACTAATATTAAGTTTAGAGTTTTTAATTCTGAATTATCTATAAGAAAAGACAGTTTTTATAACGAATTAGATTTAGCTTCCTCAATAAATAGATTAAAAGACATAAATCCATTAGAGATATTAACTAGTACTGAATGGACTGTTGCATGGCTTGTTATTCATGGATTAACTAATCCAGAAGTAGCTAAAATAATGGAAAGAAGCCATGATACTATAAAAGCACATGTTAGTAGGATACTCGGTGCGAGTAGATTGAGTATTTTTAATCGTTATTTATTATCAGATATTGCCTTCCAACTTAATTGGGACTGTTTTGTTCCATTGTCTATTTTAGAAAAATATCACTAGGATACCCCCCGAGTCGGGTAATTTACAGATGAATTTTTTTATATATGATAGTTTCATGATTACAAAGAATGAGGTTCCTATGAAAGAAAAAAAATATAAATCTGTCACAATAAGTGTACCGATAAGTGCTGAAACTAATCGTTTATTAACAGAGTCTGCTAAGCGTGCAAGACGTTCTAAAAAAATCGAAGCTGTATTACGATTGTCTGACCATTTAAGATTAATTGAAATTCTAGAAGGGAATTATCAAGAGCTATTAAATAAATACTGACTTACTCTTTTATTTAGTTTTTTTGTTTTTGTTGATTACACACAGCAACGGGTTCGCTTTGTCTAAAAATGGGCAATGTGCACTCGGTGCGGTAGCTTTGCTTAAAGGTTGAGAAATTATCACGCTTTATTACTTACTTATATTAAGTGTTATTGGCTCATTAATTAAGTCGGGAATAAAGCGAGCTAAAGGCTCAATTGTCATTAAATACTCTTTAAGGGTTTATTTTGAAAATAATGAAACATCTATTAATAAGGAAATAACTATGTCACAACTTACTATCGAAAATACGCCAGCCCGTAAGAAGGGATTATTTAAACGTGCTATTGATGCAGTGAACTTTAAACTTGGGAAAATCTTATTTCGTTTAATTGGTTTACCGATGATGGCATTTTTAGTCTCTAAAGGGGCGATGGCGGCAGATGACTTAATGGCTGCGGGTCGTGAAGATGCAGAAGCGAGCTTCGGGGAAGATTCAACCCTGATTTATTACTTCATGTTAGCGGAAGTGGTATTGGTCTTCTTAATGTACCTGCGTAATCACAACCCAGCGACATTCGTGTTAATCCCTGTGTTCTTTGTGATCACCGGTATTATCTTTGCCATTATCCGTGCCCGTGCACCTGGCATGACACCATAAGATACATTATTGGTATTGAAGGAACAGCGTAATGGAAGAAGAGCGCGCTAAGCGATTCATTTTTCCTCAGACGCTGACGGAGCAAAGCCGTCCAATCGGCTTACCACTCGATGAAACCTGTGCCATTGCCCTCCCGTTATGTTGGGGGGTTATGGACAAGCAATATATTGCAGGGGTTGTTGTTGGCGCTTTGCTCTGGTTTGCACTGAGGTATTTCAAAAAAGGGAGGGGAACAGATTGGCTGATTAATGCATGTTACTGGTATTTGCCTTCCTTCTGTTTTCAGGGAATGTACAAACGACTTCCCGACTCCGCGTTCAGGCTCTGGTTAAAATAACAGGAGGTCACGGTGAAACTGAGCGCAGCCAAATCTGCCCACAAATTCACATCACTCGTTTTCATCATATTAGTTTGCTTATTAGGAGGGAGTATTACGGGGAATATTCTGGCTTGGTCGAATATTGCCACTTTAATTGATAGCCGTGAAATGACCTATATCCCGCAGTTCTTTGAAACCCCGTTTACCCTTAGTCGTTCGCATGCGGATGCCAACTACCTCGAACAAACCGCACAGTCGTTGATTTTCTTACGTTACAACGTATCACCAGAATCGGTTAAAGCTAATCACAAAGCCTTATTACGATTTTTTGATAATGGCCAGCGCCCACAGATGCAAGAGATTTTGGCTGAAGAAGCGAAGCAAATTATTGAGAACAATGTTACCAGTGCTTTTTATTTGTCTGGAATGGATGTGTATCCCAATTCAGGCATTGTCGATATTCACGGTGATATTCAAACGTGGATTGGCAACCGTAAATCGCTACCTGAACGGGTGACATTACGATTAACCCTGAAGTATGCAAATGGGCTCACGACAATAGGGGGCTTTGAGGTACAAGTCGATGAAAAGAAGAAAAAGTAAATTAAGTCAACTGGCGTTATTGGCCCTGAGTTTGGGCCTCTTTTCTGCCTTGAGTTTAGCCGAGCCCACTGCATCTTTACCTGTGCAAATTCCTGTCTCGCCCGATTCACAAGTGCGTGTTGCCTTTAGTAACAGTGAACCGAATATGTTGGTGGTGCCAGGCGACCGAATTGTCGCGATTGATAGTGCGCAAGGCATGTTTATCAATGGAAACCAAAAAGGGGCAACGGGGCACCTCAGTGGTGGGGTGGTGTTGATGACCACACAAACCAAACCGTTTACCTTTTATGTCCGTACCGCAGGCGGTTTGACCGTCTCCGTGGTGGCGGTTCCGCAAAAACGGGATGGGCGCGTATTGCAGTTGGTGTCGTCAGTCCCTGCGAAGCGACCAGCCGCCAAGCAATGGGAGCGTTCTCTGCCTTATCCCCAAATGCTGATTGGACTGCATAAAGCATTATTGAACGGTGAGATACCGCAAGGTTTTGCTAAAGCACCTGTCACCGTTACGCCAACCTTGTCATTACCGTCGGGGTATGTGGTGTCTGCGGATGAAATGTGGAATGGCGGCGAAGTTCGGGTATACAAACTGGCGGTGCGTAATACCACGGCCAACGCTAAACCGATCACTGAGCGATTGTTTAATGCGCAGGGGGTAAGGGCAGTATTGATTTCGCCGTATAGTGAACAGGTGTTACCCGGTGCGACCGCAACCGTGTGGTTAACGGTGAGTAATGAGGTGACGCATGGCTAATTTAAATGTGAAAACGCGCCGTAAACAACTCGTGGTTTTTTTGATGGTGGCGTTAGGAGCCAGTGCCATTGGTGGGGGTGCATGGTGGTTCAGCAAACCATCAAAACCCAAAACCAAAAAAACGGTGCAAAAGCCTGTCCCGAACATGACGGGAGTTGTCTCTTCCACCTTTGACCGTAAAGTCGGGCAAGCGGCGATGGCGGATTTGCAATCCACCGCATCACAAGTGGACAAGCAGATGAAAAGTGTGAACGCCCGAATCGAACGTTTAGAGCAGGAAAACAAAGCCTACCGAGACAAAATTGAGCAACAAGATAAAGACTTAACGACGTTGCAAGACCAGCTGAATGAGGTGAGTAATGGGTTGATCCATGGCGACAATACCTTACCTCAACCTCAAACGCTGCCAGTTGGCACGATACCGACACCGAATGGTCAAGCCAGTCAGCCGATTATCCCGCCGCCAACGGCATTTTATCAAGGCGGGCAATATCCCGTTGGGCAACCTCAAATCAATGTAAATCCGGCATTAAAGCAAGGCTTACATTCGATGACTATCGAGTATGATGAGGATAAGGTGGATAACAGCTTACCCGCTTTACCTTATATCCCGTCAGGGAGTTTTGCCAAAGCGATGGTGATTGAGGGTGCGGATGCCAATGCCTCTGTCACGGGGAACAGTAATCCCTCACCGATGCAGTTTCGCTTAACGGGTAAACTGATTATGCCGAACAATGAGGAGTATGACTTAAGTGGGTGTGCGGTGACGGCGGGGGTGTATGGCGATATTTCCAGTGAACGCGGACTTGTGCGTACTGACCGTCTGTCTTGTAAGCTGTTTGGCCATACGATTGATATGCCGTTTAAGGGCCATGTTTCCTTCATGGGGAAAAATGGGATTAAGGGAGAACCGGTCATACGAAATGGTGAGTTAGTCGGTTATGCCTTTGGCGGTGGGTTTATCGAAGCGGTCGGGTCGGGCTTTTCCAAAGTGGGGAGCGAAACCGTCGGTATTGGCGCCAGCAGTACCACTTCAATGGCGGATGTGATGCGCGGTGGGGTCGGTGGCGGTGTTCAGCAATCGGGCAAAATGTTGTCGGAATACTTCATTAAACGTGCGGAACAATACCACCCAGTGATCCCAATTGGCGCTGGAATTGAGATTACTGTCGTTTTCCAAGAAGGTTTCCAATTGGAATTTATTGAACAGATGCGCAAAAAGAAAAGTAAGGATGCCGTTGCCGAGCCTGTGCAGCAAACTCTTAATCAAGGCATTACGGTGACGAAACAAGCGTTGCAAGAAATTTCACTCGGGGATGCGGTTCCATCCACAAATTACCTGCAATACCCAACACAACAATAACGTATTTTACACCTCCTTATCGCCAACACCAGGGCAATCCTAAGGAGCATTTATGTTAACTCTACCCACTAAAACTAATACAAAAACGCGATTAAAAGCGATCCTTCTTATGGGGCTCATCAGTTCACCTGCGGTGATATTGGTGTGTACCGACATCAGCTGGGATGGATTGCTTTTTCTCGCTATCTATACCAGTTTGAGTGCATGGGTGACTCAAATCTTAAATAACGACTCTCAACAAAAGTGAATAAACAGATGGAAAAATGGTATTTATTGTATTGCAAAACAGGGCAAGATTTACGGGCGATTGAACATCTTGAACGCCAAGGTGCGAACTGTTTTTCCCCGCGTTATGAGGCGGAGAAAATGGTGCGAAATCGTAAACGTAAAGTGATGGAGTCATTATTTCCCAATTATTTATTTGTGAAGTTCGATTATGAAGTTATTCACTTCTCGACCATTAAATCAACACGGGGTGTGAGCTACTTTGTGCGCTTTGGCAAACTGCCTGTGGTGGTGCCCGATGAAATTATTGCGTCATTGATGGTGCCGAACTTTATGAAAGAGGTGAGTGAACAACTGCCGCAAAAAGGGGATGAAGTGGTCATTTATGACGGTATCTTCCAAGGTGTGCGGGCGATTTACAGTGAACCTAACGGGGAGGCTCGTTCGGTGTTACTCCTTAACATCCTCAACAAAGAAGTGCCTCGGGTTGTCGATAATCGTAACTTTGAAGCCATAAAATAACGGGATAAGGAAGCTAATGATGTTAAGTACAATATTCATTGTCTTCGTGGTTGTCATTTTATGTTTAGGGTTAATCATTGTTGCGACAAGTAAAGCGAGTGAAGCGACATTTGTATTTACGTTGATGATTTTACTTATCGCTGCAGTGATTTTCGGGGTTGCAATATTAAATGAAGAAGATAAGTCAGAAGTTGTGAGTAAAGGGGAATATTACTCAACAAAATGCCAACTCATTGAAACCAATAACGATAACGGATTATTTCAGTCGAACACCAATAAGCTCAAGTGCGGTGATGTGATTGAAAATGTCACGGTTAGTGATTACAAAGAAGCCGTTGAAGCCTACCTGCTCAGCAATGATAAGGAAAATACTCGTACTCCAGATAAGGACTCACCATTAAACACAGTTAAATAACGTGGTTTTATTCAACATTCTTCGTCGTGCCCTCTCTTTTTACCAACTCTGTATCCAAAAAGGCTAAATCATGAAAAAACTCCTAATTCTAGGCGCATTAACCCTGCTCGCCGGCTGTACAGCGGGTATGAAAGATTCCTTTGATTGTAATGCGACTGCGCAAGACAGCTGCATGACCATGGAAGAAGCCAATCAAAAGGCAGCACAGCAAAATGTGTCGTGGGCGCATCCATCTAATGGGGAGGGCTCATCCCAAAAGCGAGCAGAGCTGCCGCGGTTAGCACCGTTGGCAACCCCGACGGTTCCCGTCGTCACAACTGCCTCCACATTGCGCTCAGTGCGTACCGTGGAACCGAGTCATGGCGCGACCTCACAGACAGTGGCGGCATTAGGGGCATTTGAGTCGTCACCGACCCCCATAAAAAAGTCGATCCCCGCCAATTCACTGCCACCAATTTCACAGCCAACCCAAACGTGGTCGGGTTGGGCCGATATTGGGATGGTGCCACCGGTGCGATTACCCGCAAGTACCGCGCGGTTGTGGATAGCCCCGTGGATTGATGAAGAGCAAAACTTTTATCAACCGGCTGTCGTCTCCTTTGTCGTGAAAGAGGGCCAGTGGAAGGAGCAGTTACAATGACCCAAAAACGTGGCTTCTTGCAAAAATTGAAGCAACTTGGCAATCCCCATGCAAAAGATGCGGGTGAATCCCCGTTTATGGAGAGCCTATTCAAAGGACTACTCTCTAACTGGAAACAACCTGACGGGGCACGAAAAGCCCATGAAGCACTGGAAGAGATGGATTATCCGTCTTTTAGCAGTGTCTTACCATACCGCTATTATGACGCCGACTCGGGGCTTTTTATTAACAAGGAGACGGCAGGTTTTGTGTTGGAATGCGCCCCCTTGATTGGTGCGAACGATAAAATTGTCGATGCACTGGATTATTTTTTGCGAAATAAATTGCCGCGTAAAACCCCACTCACCTTTTTGTTGCTTGGCAGTAAATGCATCAGCGGCATGTTAGATTATGGCCTTAGGGACTTTAGCTGGGATGGTGAGTTGGCGTCAAAATTCAATGCCATTACCCGTGCTTACTATGAAAACGGGGCGATGAATGGCTTAGCCAATAAACAAGGCTTGCCATTAACACTGCGGAACTATCGCCTGTTTATCATCTATGCCGAACCCGTTAAACGGGCGGATGCGTTGACGCTGCAAAATTTGAATCAAACCTTGAGTGTGGTGCAGCAATCCCTCCTCGGCGCCAGTATCGGCTCGGAGCGATTGGATGATAAAGGCTTAATCAAGTTGGTGCGGGAAATGGTGAATTTTCGTCATCACAATATTGCGGAGCCGTCCGACGAAATCGAGCCTTATGAAGAACTTAACGCGCAGTGTGTTGACCGTTCGTTCGTCATGGAGCTGAAACCCGAAGCCATGCACCAGAGTTTAATGGATGAAAAAGGGAAAAAATCGCGTACACGGATACTCAATTATAGCCTTGCCAAAAACCCGCAGCGGTTTGCGCTATGGCAAGGAGGCGATAATCTCAGCAATTTGCTTGATCCTGCGGCTTCCGTGTCATGTCCGTTTGCCATTACCTTGACGCTGGAAGTCGAAGATTTAGTGCGAACCCAAAACGAATCGATGACCAAATCAGCCACGTTTAATAAGCGGGCAGAATCCAAGTTCTCCAGTTGGGTGCCAGGTGTGAAGCAACAGGCCAAAGAGTGGACGGATTTACGCGAACGGTTGAGTAAAGGGCAATCGGCACTGACGCGTTACAGTTATGGCATTACGTTATTTTGTGAAGATGATGACGATAAAGCCCTGAATGCTGAAATGGCACTGATGAACACGTTCAATAGCAACGGATTGACGCTTATGCCTCCCAGTTTTATGCAGCTGCGCAACTACATGGCATTGTTCCCATTTGTGATGCAAGAGGGCTTATGGGGAGACATGAAACGCTCAAGTGGCACACTGCGGGCAGAGTCTTTCAATGTGGCCAACTTGTTGCCCGTGGTCGCTGATAACCGTATTTGTCGCAGTGGGTTACCGATTCCCTCATATCGTAACCAGTTGTCTTATCTCGATATCTTTGATGATGATTCGGGGCTGGGGAACGATAACTACAACATGGGGGTGTGTGGCACCTCGGGAGGTGGTAAGTCCTTCTTAGTGCAAGCCATTATTCGCCAAATTCTTGACAGCGGTGGTTGGTCCTATGTCTTGGATATGGGGGAATCCTACAAAGGGTTATGTGAGAGTGTTGGGGGCGTCTACGTTGATGCACGCGACCTTAAATTTAACCCGTTCGCGGGGGTGGCCAATATTAAAGAAGCGGCCGAAAGTATTCGCGACTTGCTATTGGTGCTGGCCAATCCGTCAGGGGATATGGATGACACCTCTAAGTCAATCTTATTAAATGCGGTTCAAGACGTGTGGGAGGGGGCGGCACCGAGTAAACGTCAGGGTAATGCGGTTCTGATCGATGACATTTCAGAGTACTTAACTTGGCAATTAGAGCAGGGTGTTTTTGAAGATGCTGACTCTGTGCGCAATAAGATGCACGAGATTGTTGTTTCCTTACAGAAATACACCACCAAAGGATTGTATGGGGAGTATTTCAATAGCCCTAATCCTGCCCTTAATGACAATGTGCGGTTTACCGTACTGGAAATGGGGGGGCTGCAAAATAAACCTGACTTGTTAGCTGCCGTCATGTTTTCCATGATGATCTTTATTGAACAGCGCATGTATCTATCGCCACGGGACATAAAAAAGGCGGCTATCATCGATGAAGGGTGGAAGCTGCTCGACAGTGAAAACAGCTTTGTCGGTAACTTTATTGAAGGGGGCTATCGTACTGCCCGTAAGTACCGTGGTGCCTACATTACCATTTCTCAGGGAATTGAGGATTTCGATGGGGATAATGCGAGTGTGGCTGCGAAAGCTGCATGGAGTAACTCGTCGTACAAAATTATCTTGCGGCAAAATTTGGAGTCGTTCCGTAAATATAACCAGAAAAATCCCGACCAGTTCAACGTGTTGGAACGTACCGTTGTGGAAGGATTCCCGTCAGCAAAAGAGGCGCACTTCAGTGCCTTTATGTTACGGGTGGCGGGACAAGTGTCTTATCACCGCTTGTTGATTGACCCCATCAGTCGCACCTTGTTTTCCACCGATGGGAAAGACTACCAGTTCCGTGAAAATGCCGCGGCACAGGGACTTTCCCAGCAAGCCACGTTATTGGCGTTAGCCCAACAAAAATTCCCAAGAGAAATGGAGGCCTTATCCCAATGGCAGACCCAAACACGACATTAGTCGACAAAGTGCAAAAAACGCCCGCACGGGGCATGAGCCGTCGTCGCAAAGAATGCTTAAAAGCCATGAGCTTTTTTATGGTCATTGCCGTGGTGCTAAGTTTTAGCATTTCGGTGTTTGTGGTGCGTTGGCTTGCCCCCGTAACCGTCACTTTCGACATGACGGGCACGGTCAACCAATATCAGCAACAAATGGCCATGCAGTTTAATGCGGAAACTCCGCTCAGTGAGCAACAAATCGCCGATGCCACTCACCGTTTTCAAGTGGCGCTCAGTGATAGCTTATCGGAGTACCAACATGAACATCAGGCCCTGATTTTAGTCACCCCTGCGGTGGTGATGGGGGCGGAAGATATCACGGTCGATATTCAAGCCGCAATCGCCGACAAAATGGCGCAATAAAGGAGGGCAGATGAAGCGAATGCGACAGTCTACATTGGCAATGTTGTTTTGTTTACCTTGTCTTGTTACCGCCAAAGATCTCGGGGTCTGGGGGGATGTCTACCCCGTTCAAGAGCAAAGCATGTTGGACTTTATCCAGGGGCGGTTAAAGCAGATGGAGGGCACGGGGGAAATCGCGCAGATGCAGCAGGATTTTAAAGACCGCGTGATTGAAAATACCCTGCGTCCACCGCCTGTGGATTGGCTCAGTACCGATACGGAAGCACACACGCTGTGGTACGACCCGACGTTTACGGTTCAAGGCGATTATGCCGATCACAATGGCGTGGTGTTTGCTCGTCAAGGCGACAAAATTAACCCACTCAGTCATGTGGCGCTTGGGCAAACCCTGTATTTTTTAGATGCGGATGATCCGCGCCAAATCGCGTGGATGAATGCCCAGCAACCCGCCACCTTGCGCTACAAAGTCATATTAACCAACGGCAATATCAAGGAGGCCTCGCAGGCGCTGAATACCCGTGTGTTCTTTGACCAAGGAGGCAGTTTGAGTCGTCAACTCGGGCTTCAGTATATCCCCGCGGTGGTGACACAAGAGGGCGAAAAACTCAAAATCGCGTCGGCGGCAATGCAGGAGGGGCGTTAATGAAAAAATGGCTGGTCAGTGTGTGTTTACTCGGCAGTGTTTTTCTGTCAACCCCCACGAAAGCCGATGCGCTGTGTGAGGGCAATTTCGTTAACCCGATCACCGATATTTGCTGGGATTGTTTGTTCCCGATGACCATTGGTAATGTGCCTGTATTTCCAGGTGTGGCACCGGATACGGAAAACCCGTCCAGTCCTATTCAGATTTGCCCGATGGGGATTTTATACCGTATTGGCCTTGCCATTGGCTATTGGGAGCCATTTGCCCTGACGGATGTGACCCGTTCACCGTATTGCATGGTGAATTTAGGGGGCTTTAACATCAATGTGGGTAAAATGGGCGCGGGCAAAGGCACGCAAAATGACCCCGAAACCCAAGGGGCGTTCTACCATGTGCATTGGTACAAATACCCACTGACCTATTGGCTCAATATCATCACGTCGGCAGGTTGTTTAGAACGGGGGGATATGGATATTGCTTATTTGTCCGAGCTAGACCCTTTATGGAACGACAGTTCGTTGTCGTCGATTATTGCCCCTGAAGCGTTTGTATTTGCCAATCCCATCGCGCAAGGGGCATGTGCCGCCGATGCGATTGCCAGTATTGGCAGTAAGCCCTTAAATGCGCTCTTTTGGTGTGCGGGTTCTCAAGGCAGTATGTATCCGTTTACGGGGTATACCAGCAATGAATTCAGCCCCCAAGCGTCTTCGGTTCTGCTTTCTGAGCGCATGGCGTTTAAGTTACATCGGCAAGGTTTGGTGATGAACAGCGTCGGAAAAAATCAGGAAGTGTGTTACACCTATCCGTCCCCGATTATCCCGAAAGACCGCTATCGATATCAGATGGTGAACATGTACCCCGATACAGGGCAGTGTCATCCCTTTGGTCGTTCCGTGATGCGCTGGCAAACGGGGCATGCTTCACCCAACAGCCGTAAAAACTTCGGTTATCTCATCTGGCGTAAACGTAACTGCGTTTTCCTCTAACACGAGGTACTTTCATGAAATTCCTTTTATTTTTGTTCGCAAGTCTGGTGCTTGTGCCGACGGGTTATGCCTTAACGGATGACCAACAGTTTTTAGAGCAGCTGCGTGACCAAAGCGCGGCCTTGCTCGAACAGTCCTTGCCGCCAGAGGGATTTAAACCGCCTGAAATTTCCGCTAAGGATAAAGCCTGGATAGATAATTTATTGGCCAAACAGCAGCAAGCGCAGCAACAAGCCGCTGATGCGGCTAAAGCACAAACTGAGCAGGAAAGCCCCTTTGTCTACTTTGTGTCGTTTTCTATTCCCGAAGCGGGGCTCAAACAGATGGTGCCTGAAGCCACGCAGCTTGGTATCCCCACCTTGATTAACGGCTTGATTGACAATGATTTTCGCAAAACCGCCACGGCGGTATTTGAATTGACCAAAGACAGTGGTGAAGGGGGCGTACAAATCGACCCGAAAACCTTTGCCCAATACGGTATTACACAAGTGCCTGCACTGGTCGTTCGCTGTGAACAAGGCTTTGATGTGATGTACGGCAATATCCGTTTGATATCGGCCATTGAACGGATTGCCAGCAGTGGCGATTGTCATGAGGTCGCTCGGAATTGGCTGGTATCGAGGGAGCGATAATGAAACGGTTATTGATTGCATTATGTGGCGTGGGGGCTCTGTCTCTGGGGTTTGCGGCCAATGATTACAAAGCGGGGTCGGAATTTGCTAACGGTCTCAAAAACACGGGCACAAACACGATAAAAAACACCAACCCCGCCAATATCATCCCGAACTATACTGCCAATCCATCCGAAAGTGGCTATTACGGCGGTGTGACGTCGGGGGCGGCCTCGGGGCTGGAAAATGCAGGTATCAAGGCGATGAATGAGACGGATGCAGGGCAAGCTACGATGGAGGTCATGAAAAATCGCCCGCCAGATAAGCTGGATTTGGACGCCCCGTTCTTAAAAGCGGGCATTGACATGCGGGAAAAGGCGGAGTCGGAAAGCGGGCAAATTACGGTGCCTTGTCAGGATGTGACGCTCGATAAAACCGAAATCACGTCACACCAATGTGAGAGAACCCCAGCCGCCAGTTTAGCCTGTACTCGGACGGCAAAAATCACCTGGGAGGAAACGGATGGGTGGGAGATGCAAGATATCACTATCCCTAGCTCACAAATTAAATTCCGAAAAATCAAAAAGGGTGAAATCGCAGGGGACTTTAACTTAGACAAAAAAGGGAAAATTTACACCGCGACGTTTTACGGTTGGTCACGTAAGTGCGCCGATTATAATGAACCGTTGTTTCCTTATGACAATAAAACCACGTACTTAGGGGTAACGGGGACTATCGTACACCGTCGGAGCTGTAATTTTAGTGATATCGGTAACCCCAATGTGTTTACCTATGCAACCCCTGTTGACATCAAAGAAGGCAAGCAGACGTTTACCATGGGCTTAGCTGGCTTATGGGCGGTAGTGGAATCAGGGGCAGATGCATTAGTCCAAACATTCAATACAAAACCGAATGAACTGAAAATTACGCTAAAACTGCAAATGCTGACGTCGGTAAAAACAGTGAAGCCCAAAATCGAATGGGTTGAGCATTGCCCATTTGATAAATCCGAAGAAGTGAAAGTGGAAACGCAATGTACGGAAAAAGGGGGAACTAAAACGGTTTCGGTGGGCGGTAAAAAGTACGATGTTTATAGCGAGTGTTGGCAGTACACCGATTATTACGCCAAGCAGTCGGCGGATAATGGTAGTTGTGGTGACTACATGAAAAATCCCGCGTGTACTATTGTGAAAACCACCTGCATTGAATCCGTTGGCAGTACCTGTTTGCGTGAGCAAGCGGTGTTTTCCTGTGAAAAAGGGCTGACGGGAGGCGGGAAAATGTGCGGTGTTGAACTGATTTGTGCCAGTGGTGAGTGTGACCAAATCAAGAATGACAAGGCGAACAGTTTCCAAAAAGCCGTATCCGCGTTAGCAGCGGTGGCCGCCGCAGGGGAAGATGTGGCAGAGCTCAATGACGTGAATGTCAGGGCTTTTACCGGTCAGCGTTATACCTGCCGTAAAGCTGCCGCAGGGTTCAGTAATTGTTGCAAAAGTGGCGGTTGGGGAAGTGATGTGGGGTTGGCACACTGCGACAGTGAAGAAAAGGCCTTGGGCAAAGCCAAAAGTCGCAATCTCACGATTTATGTTGGCTCCTATTGTTCCAAAAAAGTGCTAGGGGTGTGCCTTCAAAAGAAAGAAGCCTACTGCCTATTTGACAGTAAGCTCGCCAAAATTGTGCAAGAGCAAGGGCGTGGCGGGCAGTTACGTATTGGGTTTGGCAGTGCCAAAAACAGTGATTGTCGCGGTATTACCGTCGATGAGTTGCAGGCCATTAACTTTGACCGACTGAACTTTGCGGATTTCTATTCCGATTTGGAGTCGGGCTCCGATATTCCAGCTGACCAAGAACTGATTGACCGCGTAAAAAATCAAATCGCCAATGGCCTACAAGGTCAGGGAGGGCAAGGATGAAACGGATTGTATTAATATCGCTTGTCAGTTTGGTGATATCAGGAAGCGTATTGGCCAACCATAGCGAACAAACTGAAACGCGAACCTATGTGGATGAACCTATCGTCGGTTGGCACTGGTATAACGAACCGCAACCGGAAGACGAGGAAGAGCCGACAGAGCCAGAGCAAATCCCACTTTCGACGTTATCACCGACCTTACAAAAAAAGGTCATGCAAAAGCTAACCGCAGAAGCGTTAGACACTGCGATTATGCAGCCAACCCCCGAGAATGCCGCGAAATTCGTGGCACTTCAGCGGTATTGGCTCAATCAATCTGGCAAGTTTGAACGCTCTGTGCAAAAAGCTCTGCTGCTACACCCTGCACTTGATTACAACTTGGAGCATTCCTTTTATAACAGTACGGTGCCTCAGCAGTTTTCTACATTACGCAATAAAGAAAAACAGGCTATTTCGCAGCTAGCGTCGCAGTATGGATTGTTTTTCTTTTATCGCGGTGGTGAGCCGCTGGATAACCAGTTAGCCAGTGTGGTGGCACAGTTTGCCGAGCAACATGGGGTCGTGCTGATCCCGATATCGGTGGATGGGCAGCGCAGTCAGCAATTGCCAAATACTAAGCCAGACAACGGGCAAGTGGCAAAAATGCAAATCACCCATTTTCCTGCCCTGTTTTTGGTTGACCCAAAAAACGAATCTTACCAGCCATTGGCCTATGGGTTTATGACGCAAGATGCGCTCGAACGTCGCTTTTTAGATATTGCGACCGATTTTACCCCGAACTATTGAGAATAAAATGATGGAAAGAACCTTAAAAGCCCGATTAATAGAGAATGCGTTATTGTATGTCGGCATTGCGCTCATGATAGCGGCCGCGGTGTTTTGGGGCTTGATTGAAGTGCTACTGAAGGTGCGTAAAGCCAGTATCACTGACGATTTACTGTTAACCCTTCAGTGGGTACAAGATATGGGCACGGTCTTTATCTTTGCCGTGGGGGCTGCGGTGGGTGTGGCTGGATTTTTGTATGCAGCTGTTCGTGCCTGGCAAGCCTTTCAGGGCGGTGGAAATAAGGAGAAACACCCATGAGAGCGTTACTCTTTTTCGTTTTGCTGCTCGGTTTCAGTGTCGCTCAGGCAAGTGTGATGGATGAAATTGCCGCGCTAGAGTCCCATAAAACGGCGGCGAACTCTCAGTCCAACATGAGCACTGAAACTTTCAAGCCTGAAACGATTGTTCCTGCAAAACCGCCAGTGAAACCGTATTCGTTACCCAATGGCAAAGTGGTGAATTTGAATGATTATACGTTAGTCCTCTTTATGCAGTCGAGTTGCCCGTATTGTCATCAATTTGACCCGCAACTTGCGTTGTTATCTGCGCAAACGGGATTAAGTGTATTCCCGTATACGCTCGATGGGAAAGGGGATATGGCTTTTCCGAATGCCATTCCCGCCCCGCCTGACGTCGTGCAGTCTTTTTTTGGTGCAGGGTTACAAGTCATCACGCCCACGGTTTTCTTGGTGGAAGTGAATACGCTACGCACTTATCCGCTCCTACAAGGGTTGACTGATATGCAAGATTTGATGAACCGCGTTAACAGTAACTTGATGTTAGCTAAATGAAAAAACGTGATTATCACATCATAGACCCGCTGATTGAGTCGTTGGTTAATACATTCAATCAATGCGGCTTTAGTACCTTGCCTCCTGTCAAGGGCATGGTTGTCCTGTTGACTATATGAAGCCCTATATCGCGTTTATGTCTACAACGGAAGAGGCTGTGCGACTTGAGCAATTATTGCGGGAGGATATGGAATCACCGTTACCCAAACTAAACTGGGGATGGATGATTGAGGGAAGATTTAATGATGCCTATCAATTGTGTTTTTCACTGAGACTTTGTGGACATCATCGATGGGTTTATCGCTATTGGCGGCCTTCTATCAATCATGACTTTGCAGTTATCGAGAAGATGCTCATCACCGAGTTTGGTTTTATTTATCCAATCCAATAAAGCGGTTTAGTTCGTTATCACTTTTTAATCTCACTTTACTCTTTAATGCCGACACGCAATGACCTTGCGGGTGATGGCGCTCAATAAGGTTTACATAAAATGAATGATTTAATTACCCTTACTCTGTCTTGGAATAAGGCGATAAACCCTGCCTGTGTGTTGTGTCGGCATGTTGATATTCAATGCGGAGGCTACAATGCGTAAAGGACTCATTGCTGTCATGTGCTCGGCGTTATTCAGTCACACAGCGGCAGTTGCCAATGTGAATGGCGACATGAATAACTTTTTCAATAAACTTGGTTTTGAAGGGAATGCGACCGAAGCCCGAGCATGGGAAGGGCAAGCCGCAGGCTATGCCACGGGCGGCAACTTGTTTATTCGCAATCAAGTCAAACAGTTACAAATTGCCTCATTTACACCCCCGAATATCAATGCAGGGTGTGGGGGGATTGATGCGTATTTGGGATCGTTCTCTTACATCAATGGTGAGCAGCTTCAGCAGTTTGTGAAACAATTAATGCAAAACTCCACGGGTTATTTCTTTGACTTGGCGTTGCAAACCACGGTGCCTGAATTGAAATCTGCCAAAGATTTCTTACAAGGTATGATTTCCGGTATTAACAGTATGAATATTTCTTCCTGCCAAGCGGCACAAGGGATTGTGGGCGGCTTATGGCCAACGAATACCGTACAGTCGCTAAAAATCTGCCAAGATATTGCAGGGCAAACCAATATGTTCGCAGACTGGGCGGCATCTCGCCAGGGTTGTACTGTCGGGGGGAAAATGAATGATGCGTTTAATCGCGCCCCTAAAAACATGAAAGACCAAATCATCCAAAATAAAAATCTCATGTGGGAAGTGCTTAACAGCAACAAAATGTTGGATGGCGATGACGAGCTCAAAGAGCTGATTATGAATCTGACGGGCACGTTAATTTTTGGCAAAGACAATGGCGACGTGACCACGACCGTTCCCAAAGTAAACCGTCAGGAGTTAATTAAAGCATTGATGTACGGTGGCACTATCAGTATCGAAGGGTGCGTTTCGGTTAATGGCTGTCTCCAGTTGAAGAAGAAAACCATCACCATCAGTAAAGACAATGGCTTGAATTCTTTGGTTAAAAAAATCATTCAGCAAATTCAAGGTAAGTTGAAAGAGGATATTGCCTTAACCCTGGGTGAGAAAGGATTTATTCAAAGTACGTCGGTGCCTATTTTGAAATATTTGGTTGACCCGATGCAGCTCAATATCAATGTGTCCATCTTGCCCGCGCTGTCCGATTACATTGCGTATGACATTTTACTTCAATACCTACTCGAGCTGATTGACCAAGCCAAAATTGCTTTAGGAAACCGTAACTTTCCTGAACAACCGTTGGATGTTTTGCGTAAAAACGTTGCCGAGGCCAGCCGTCAATTGGAAGACTTACAACGTCAGGTTGAAGTGAAAGCCAATGTGTTGATGGAAATGGAGCGGCAGATGAGTTATTTGCGTCAGCAGACGTCCAGTCAATTACAAGAGCGTTACCAGCGTAATTATCATTTCAATATGTTTACCCCAGAACAAAAATCAAATCAGGGAGGGTGATGAAGATGGCGTCTATCGATACGGTGTATGTTTTAGGCGGTGGTGAATACCTAATGCAGGTCTTCAATGGCGTAGCAGCTATTGTGGGCTCTTCATCGTGGGAATCCATGTTCCGCATTGCGTTGCTGATTTCCGCTGCCTCCTTTTTTGTGGTGTACCTGCGAGGGCATGACCCGAAGGAGGTTATTAAGTTTGCCGCTTACATTATTTTGGTTTCCAGTGTGCTCCTTGGGCCTAAGCGTTCTGTGCAAATCATTGACCGAACTGACCCTCTCGGTGTCTATTTAGTCGATAATGTCCCCCTTGGGTTAGCTGCCCCTGCGCATATGATTAGTTCGATTGGTACGAGTTTAACGGAGCTGTATGAGTCGATTTTCCATATGCCAGACTCATTGAGTTACAGTAAAACGGGCATGTTATTTGGGGCAAATTTGGTGGGGAATCTCAGTGATATCATGTCGACGGATGGCGATATTGCTGAATTAATGAGTTTGTACACCAAAAACTGTGTCATCGGGGATATTCTGATTAATCACAAATATTCCTTTCAAGAACTGATGAATAACCGAGACCCCTACCTCCTGGTTTTCCAGAAACCGAGTCCTTTACGCGGAGTCATGGTTCCCGAGGGAAATAAAAAAGCTAAACCCGCGGGGTTTTGGACATGTGAAGACTTAGCTAAACGCGTACTAATGCCCGCGATTGGTGTCGATACGGAAACAGGTGGGGAAACGTGGGTATATACCGTCAAGCGTATCTTTGGTGGTCGTCCTGATGCGAATGTGTTGTTTACCGCCATGCTTGGGGACAGTTACAGTTATTACTACTCAGGCAGTGAAACTGCCAGTCAGTTAATGCGAAGTTCCGTGGTAATGAATGCCCTTAAACAAGGGATTGCTGGATACAGTGCACAAAGTGGTGATACGGCCAGTTTAGTGAATTTAGCCTCCACATCATCGTATAACAAAATGCGGCTTTCATGGGCCACATCAACAACGGTGGCGACCAATTTTACGCCGTTGTTGTATACCATTCTGTTTTCGTTAATTGTGGCGTTATTTCCCATTTTTATCTTGCTGATGACCGTTCATGCGCTGACGACGCGCATGTTATTTAACTACATCATGTCCATTATTTATCTGCAATCCTGGGCACCGATGTTCGCCATACTCAATCATGCAACGAGTTTTTATTTGCGTGGGCAAACCAATGGATTGGATTTCAACCTAGCGAACCAGGCGCATATTCAGCAAATTCACAGTGATATTGGGCTAATTGCGGGTTGGCTAACGTTGTCTATTCCCTTTATTGCCATGGCGATAGTGAAAGGGTTAGGGCCCGCTGTTGCACAAGCGGGGAACTATCTTGGTACGGCCATTAACAGTTCGGCTTCGGCAAGTTCATCACAAGCTGCAGATGGAACGTGGGCGTTTAATAATATGCAAACGGATAATGTAGCGGGCAATAAGTGGGATACCAACTCGAGTTTCCGTGATGGACAAATGTCTCGCCAGCTCGCTAGCGGTGCAACGAACACGGTGACCAGTGGTGGCCAAGAAATCATGGATACCAGTGGTGCAATGTCACGCTTACCTGTTTCCATTAAAGGCAGTGAGGCGATGGTGAGCTCGCTACAGCAAAGTGCGCGGAATGCACAAACAACAGCTGCGCAAGCCATGAGTGCATTCCAAAGTTCGGTCAATGTGGCAACCAATCAAATGGCACAATTTAGTAAAAACTTTGGTAACAGTGCGACGGTGTCCTCTATGACAGATTCTGGGGTAAGTAGCAATCAGAGTGAAGGTTACAGGAAAATCAAGAATGCAGTGGACTCTCAGCGAAAAGCGGATAACAGTACAACGGAAGAGGCACTGACAAAACTATTTAATAATAGTATTGATCAAACAACAACACTAGGAGTTGAAGGAAAAGCAGGGCTTTCAATTGGTGGTTTTGGTGGCGGAGGCTACGCTGATAAAAACACTAGAAACACAGAAGGACGGCAAGATAGTAGCCAAGAGCGGGGGGCGCGGAACCAAGATGCAGGCAGTGAAGAAAATGCTCAACGGACACGGGAATTTAATGAAGGGCTTGAGTTACTTAATAGCAGTAAAATATCAGACGGAACTAATCGACACGATAATGAAGCCAGCTCGGAAATCAGTCAACTCAGTGCAACACTCAATACGGCCAAAAATCAATATGAACAGTACTCTCGCAGTACGACGGAGAGCCAAGAGTACAGTGATATGGCCAGCTATGTGACGAATAACAGTGCACAAATTGACAGTAATTTAGACCAAGAGTTTGCAAACTATGTACGACAAGCCGCACCAAGTCGTGCCGATACGATGTTAAGTAATACGAGTGATTTGTCGATTGCAAGAGAACGTGAAGCATTAGCAAAAGATTTTATTAATGACCGATTGCTTCCAAATGTAAAAAATGATTATGCTCAAAATCGGGCCGGTGTGGTTGCAATGGATAAAACGGCATCAGCAGGAAATATACCATCAGGAGAGAGTTTAATTGCGGAATATGATAGCCATGTGCAGGATGTTAATACGCTTAGTCAGAATGCGGGAATAAAACATGACACTGCTCATAAAGTCACCGAAAAAGAAAAGGAATATCAAGATAAAATTGGTACAGTAAAAGGAATAATAGACCAAGGATCATCGGAAATTCAACAACGTCATGATGAACTCAAATTAAATCATCAAGAAAAAATACAAGAGCATGAAGTTAAAATGGAAAAAGAAAGAGAAAAACAAATGGATGCAGGGCTAATTACGGATACTCGCCGGGTGGAAAAGACTCCTGATTCTAATGGGTTTATGACTCAAGATGATTATTATAAAAATAATAGTGATTAAAAGAGAATGTAAATGGAACAATATAAAAAAAAGATAGTATATATAAACTTATCGCTAATGATTCTTAGTTTGTATCTTTGTATAACTACAGAGTCAAAAATGTTTAGTTTATATAAAGAAGCTTATTTGTTAAATATGTTCCTGTTTGGAGTGGTGTTTTTTTGGATGTTTGTTTCATTCAAAATTGTTCCAACTTCAGAATTTTCAATGAAAATATATGCAAGATTTATATTATCATTTTTGATTTTTGTGGCTCCTATTTTAGACTTGATTTTTGATCGTGTGTTTAAGATAGGAAGTGTGATCTTATTAGTGTTAGCTATATCACAAGGGTTTTATTTCGTTTTTTCTATATTGCTTTACTTAAAGAAAAGGTTAGATACTCCAAAAGTAAAAGAACTTTTGAGTGAAATTTTTAGTAATCAAAAATCTAATTAAACCCTAACGCACTTAGTTTGTTAACAGGTTGTTCCCTGAATAATGTGAATTTTTAGGGAAATGAGTCTGTTTCATTTCAAGATGTTTTCATAAGCAATGAAATTTATCCCTAAAAAATATGTGTTGGAGTGAAATTACAAATTAAATGGGTTTTTATCTTATTTAGTAAGGTTAGGTTTAAAGTTAAATTTTTAATTGATTCACAAAATCAAATAAAAAATCGTTATCTAGGTGATGTAATTTAGGTCGATTGGGTATACTACAATAAACCTACTCTGAAACACATTAAATGAATAAGGCTTACTATATGATAAAAAAAATAAGTGCATTTTTAGTTCTGTTTGTTTCATTTTTCTCTTTTGCTGAGGTGAGCGTTATTGGGATAACGATTAATAAAGCGATGAAGGAGGATGTTGAACGTAATTATCATATTGAGAGTAAGAATGGTGATCTTTGGGAGTTATCCCGTAACGAAATACAAATTGAAGGAGTTAAAAAGGTTGAGGTTATATTTGAATCTGATTATGTTAAGGCTGTTTGGTTAACTGTCGATAAAGGTAGATTTGACTATTTCTTCGAGGCATTAAAGGGGAAATATAGCTTGATTAAAAAAGACATACCATTTGTTGGTAATAAATATGCTACTTTTGAGAAGAATGGAATTGCTATGTGGATAAATGCTCCTCATATGTCATTTGAAATGGATGTCGTTTATATGGATAAGAAATATAAGAACAAACGTGAGGAAATAATTAAGGAATCTAAAGAGAATAAGAAGAATAAGGAGTTGGAACAGTTATAGACTCTAAATTAGTTTATTTATTAATAGTCTGTTCCCAGTAGTTAACATCCAAGAGGAACAGATTTTTTCAACTAGTGATACTAATATTTCTGTATATCTCTATTTAATATCTGATTTTTTAATTCTGATTGAACGTACTGATTTTGAGTATGGAATAATCATTTGATTATATTTAATTTTAAATTCATGATGTTTTTTAACTGAAACCATCATATTTCACACCGAATCTGAATTCTAGGTTTTTATTAAAAAATCTGAATTTACTTCTTTTTTTAATTTTACTATAGAGTAAATTTATTATGAGTTCAACCAAGCATATTACGCAGGGTGGACAAGTCTTTAGCTATATGCTCGGCATGTTCATGCAGGTAAATAAACGGATTTCTTTTTGGCTCGTGAATTTTTATTTAATTTTATTACCCTTAATTTTTTATTTAAAAGTCCCTCTACAAGAAATTAAAAATGGCGGTCTGTATTGGTGGCTGTATTTCACGTCTGCGGGCGAGAAAGCCTTATATCGAGTTCCGCCGCTTTATGATGTGCATTTTGATGGCCAACTCTTTCGATTTACGTCGGCCAATATTTTAAAAGATCCCTACATGATGTATGCAGGTGACATCTTTCTGCAAGAACTCTGGCTCTCATTTGTGTGGGCCTCCGTGTTTGTCGGTATTCTCGCCTTTGTTATTTACCGTTTTTTGCACCGTTTAGGTCAGCGTCAAGCCAAAGACGATGTCATTGGTGGCCGTACACTCACGGAAGATATTAAGCTCGTCCGTAATATGCTCCATTCACGCCGTGAAGCCTCTCCGATCACGTTTGATGGGCTCCCGTTGAAACTCAACAGTGAAGTTCAAAATATGTTGTTCCATGGCACACCTGGGTCAGGGAAATCGAATGCAATCAATAAGCTGCTTATTCAATTACGTCAGCGGGGCGATATGGTGATTGTGTTCGATAAGGGGTGTTCTCTGGTCAAAAAGCACTACAACGAAAACATCGATAAATTGCTCAATCCATTAGACGAACGTTGTGAAAATTGGGATTTGTGGCGGGAATGTCTCACGACACCCGATTTTGACAGCATGGCGAATACGCTTATTCCCCAAAGTACGTCGGAAGATCCCTTTTGGACAGGATCGGCGCGCACCATCTTTACGGCTGTAGCCAATAAACTCAGTTCTGACCCGAAACGCAGTTATAACAAGTTGTTGCGGACGCTTTTAGCGATTGATTTAAAAACATTGCGAACTTATGTCGCAGGTACTGAAGCCAGTAACTTGATGGAAGAGAAAGTGGAAAAAACGGCCATTTCAATCCGAGGGGTTCTGACTAACTATGTTAAATCTTTGCGATATCTTCAAGGTATAGAACGTAATGGTAAGGAACCTTTTTCCATACGTGAGTGGATGAAAACCGTTAATGAGCCTAAACAGCGACATGGTTGGCTCTGGGTAACAAGTAATGCTCGCCAGCATGAATCCTTAAAACCGTTAATTTCCATGTGGTTAGCCCAAGCCGCTAACTGTTTATTAGAGATGGGGGAAAATCCTGAGCGACGTATTTGGTTTGTTTACGATGAAATGGCTCAGTTACATCAACTGCCCGAGTTACCGTTAGTGGTATCAGAAGGCCGAAAATTTGGTGGGTGTTTTGCGCTTGGTTTTCAAAATAAACCTCAATTAGATGTCATTTATGGTCGTGATAAAGCTGATGGTTTGATGGATTTGCTTAATACGCGCTTATTCTTTCGGTCACCCGATGAAAGTGTCGCTAAGTGGGTACGTGACCAACTCGGGCAAGAGCGGATCAAACGCTTCAGTGAGCAATACAGTTACGGTAAAGAGACGGTACGTGATGGGGTTTCGTTTAATAAACAGCAAGAAGACAGCGACTTAGTTAACTACTCCGATGTGCAATCGCTACCGGATTTGACGTGTTATATCACGTTACCTGGCCAATATCCTGTTGTGAAACATGCGATGCGCTATGAAAAAATCAAACCTGTTGCGGCCGAATTCACGGCTCGTGCGATTAATGACAGCTTAGACCAAGAGATTGAAGCTGAAATTAACGAGCGATTAAAAATAGGCGCTATCCCTGATGGCGTCAATCAGGTCATTGATAGCTTGATAAGTGGTCAGCCGATTGAATTGCCTGTTGAGAGCACACCAAACAACACCATTACAGACGTTGCTCAACCTCAGCCTATCGTTCAACTATCACCGAATTCAATGACGCAAAAAAATAGTCAGATAGCAACAGGAACCGCATCATCGGAAAACCTAACTGAGAGCCAAGGGGGACAGGAAGTAGTAGTTGATAGCCACAAGGTGAATACGGAAACAGGTGAAGTTTTAGGGCCAGCCGTTGAGTCAGAGGAAAACCCTCAAGACCTGTATGACAGCTATACGCGCATGCGTCAGGAAGAAAAGGAAATTTTGGGTGATCCCCATGCAAATCATTCAAATTCTTCACCAGATTTAGATCGTGAACATGATAATGGTTGGGGGAAATGGTAATGCTAACTGTTGCACCGATTGCCAATAATGCGGCAAATTATTATACCCATGAAGATAATTATTATTTTCTCGGCAACCTTGAAGCTCGCTGGATGGGTGAAGGTGCTAAATCACTCGGGTTAGAAGGGGAAGTTACTAAAGAGCAACTGGGTGAAATATTGGAGGGACGTCTACCCAATGGCCAAAGTCTTGAGCGCATGGAAAACGGTAAAAACGTCCACCGCGAAGGACAAGACTTAACCTTTTCGGCACCGAAAAGTGTTTCTGTATTAGGACTAGTGCTGGGTGATAAGCGCATGATTGACGCGCACAATCATGCCGTCGAGGTCGCCCTGAAAGAGGTGGAGAGCCTCGCGTCAACGCGGGTGATGGTTGACGGCAAAACCTCGCTGGAAATGACCCAAAATTTGGTTATTGCCGCATTTAACCATGATACGTCTCGCGAGCACGACCCCTTAGTTCATACGCATGCCCTTGTGATGAACATGACCGAACACAATGGCGAGTGGCGTACCTTATCCAGTGATACACAACAAAAAAGTGGCTTCAGCGAAGCCGTTTATGCATTACAAGTATCACTTGGCCAAATCTACCGCCATGCTCTACGTGAGCGAGTCGAAAGCTTTGGCATGCAAACCCATGAAACGGGCAAAAATGGGTTATGGGAAATCGTGGGTGTGCCCGTTGTCCCTTTTTCTCAGCGGCATTACCAAATCATGGATGCGGTAGGGCATGAAGCCTCACTCAAATCTCGTGATGTGGCGGCGCTTGATACGCGTCAGGCGAAAACAACCCCTGAAAAGAGCGAGTTATTGACCGACTGGTTTGACCGCTTAGACAAAAATGGCTTTGGCCCTGAAGAACGCAAAGCGTTTTACGCTGAAGCCGAGCAGCGTCTTGCCAAAGGGGAGGTGGGGCAGGCTTCACGGGAGATTCAACCCGATATTACACGCGCCGTCACCGATGCCATCGCGTTACTCAGTGATAAACAACTCAGTATGACCTACAGCCAAGTGCTCGCCAAATCGTTAGGTGGTTTAGAAGCCCGTGCGGGCATGATAGCGCAGGTGCGTGAAGCGATTGATGTGGCGATTGAACAGCGTCAACTTATCCCACTCGATGAGAAAAAAGGGTTGTTTACCTCGTCCATTCATTTGATGGACGAGCTGAAGTTACAACAAATCGCCACCGACATGAAGCAACATAACCGCACGGTCAGTTTTCAAGCGCGGACAGAAACCCTTACTCCCATGATGGAAAAAGTGGCGGATACGTTACCCAATATTGCGATTGTTGCCAGTCAAGGACTGGGTAAAGCGCAACGAGACGGGGTATTAGACAGTGTCACGATGGGGCAATCACAAGGGCGTGACGTGGCGGTGATGACCCTTGATACAACCAGTCGTCAAGCCTTTGCCAATGATAAGCGTTTTGCATATGTGCCGAAAATGACCCTGGGTGATGGTCAATCGCTTAAACCCAACAGTACTTTGGTGGTTGCCAATGCCGAAAAACTGTCATTGAAATCGGCCTTATCTCTACTGGAAAGCGCCCAATCTGCCAATGTGCAGGTGCTCATGATGGACAGTGGCGGCCGTAAAGGCACGGGGAACGTGTTGGCCACCTTACAAGATGCGGGGGTGCCTCGTTTTCAAGGCGAGGCTTCAGCTGTCTTAACGGTGAAAACGGCACACATTCCCGATAAAAATCATCGTTATGCGGCACTGGCGGCGGATTATGCACAGCTGCACAGCGACATGAAACCCGTGGTTGCGCAGGTCAGCGGGGTTCGGGAGCAAAAAATTGTCACCGACACCATTCGCCAAACGCTCACCGAGCGCGGCATGCTCAGTGAAAAAACGGTGACGGTGACACAGCTCAAACCCGTGTGGCTCGATAGCCATTCACGCAAGCAAATCGACAGTTACCGTGAAGGCATGGTGATGGAGCGCTGGAATGCAGATAAAAAGGAGGTTGAGCGTTTTACTATTGACCGCGTCACCCCTGAAACCCGTTCGGTCACGTTGCTTGACAGTCAAGGGCAAAAACAGGTGATGAAACCGCAGCAATTTGATGGCCAGTGGAGTGCGTATCAGCGCCAAACGATGGACATCAAGCAAGGTGAGCAATTAACGATATTGGCGAAGCAAAATAAGCTCTCTGCACGTGACAGGGTCACGGTAACTGGGTTTATGCCAAATGCGATTATGGTCAATTTCAACGGCAAAACGCATCGCATTGATGTGCGGGACGGCGTCAAAGCTGATTACAGCTATGTTACCGCGCCAGGGCAACAGGCTAACGATACAGGCACAGTGTTATTGGCCGCCTCTGCGCGTGATACACAGCCGACCTTACTCAATACGGCTGCACGCAGTGGTGAACATATTACGGTGTATACGCCACTGGATAAGATGGAAACCGAGCGTCGTTTATCGCGTTCGCCAGTCTATCAGCAAGCGCGACAGTTAACGGGGGTTGAGGGATTGGACGCCAAAGCCATTGAACAAGCGGCCGATAAAGCCACGGAAGCGTTATTGTCTAAGCCCGAAAAAGCCCTGCAACAAGGCATGACATTAGCGCAAGAGAGTCAGGTTTTTTTCTCGCGCATCGATGCGATTGCCAAAGCGTTGCCGTTACACGCCTCGCTCGACAGTCAATCGCTGGGGAAAGCCTTTGACCGCTTAGTCGCTCAAAAAGCCATCATCCCTGTAACCAGTGGTAAAGGTGCCGCCCAGCAACATTACGTGACGGCCAGTACTTGGGAGATGGAAAAGCAAATCCTGACCACCATTTTAGCAGGCAAAGGAACACAAACCCCACTGATGGGATCTGTCCCTGATGCCGTACTGGAAGGGCTAACGGAGGGGCAAAAGGCAGCGACCACATTGATTTTAACCACGCGTGACCAATTTGTCGGCATACAAGGCTATGCAGGGGTGGGGAAAACTACCCAGCTGAAGGCCGTTATCAAGGCACTGGACACGCTCCCTGCTGCGCAGCAACCGGAAGTGATAGGTCTTGCCCCCACACACCGAGCCGTCGGCGAAATGGCGGCTGTGGGGGTTAAATCGCAAACCTTGCATGCCTTTTTAATGGATGCCAATCAACGCCAACAGCAAGGGGAAGTGCTGGATTTTAAAAACACCCTCTTTTTAGTGGATGAAGGGTCGATGGTCGGTAACAAAATTATGACTGAGGTGTTAGACGTGATTGGGCGCGGTGGCGGGCGAGCGCCCATTTCAGGGGATAGGGCGCAGTTATTGTCGGTGGACAGTGGTACACCTTTTTCCCTCGCGCAAGACCGTTCAGCACTGACGACTGCGGTTGTGAACGAAATTGTACGGCAAAGACCCGAGCTTCGTCCTGCCATTGAAGCCATCATAGCCGGTAATATTCAAACTGCTATGGCCACGATGAATCGCGTGACACCGGATGTGGTTCCCCGTCGCGCGGGAGCGGAACACCCCGAACAGTCGGTGATAAATTCAGGCGACAAGGTCATCACACATATTCTCGATGACTATCGCGGGCGAACGGCTGAAGCCCAAAAAGAGACACTGATTGTGGTGCAAACCAACCGTGATAAAGATGAACTTAATCGCGGTATTCATCAAATTTTAGTCGAGCAAGGACAATTACAAGGGGGAAAAGACGTCCCGATATTGGTGCGTGAGAGTACGCGAACTGAATCCTTGCTATCAACAGCGGGAATGGCGGCACATGTGGGTAAAATTGCCCTCATCCAAGAGCAGTACTATCGGATTGAAGTGACCCGAGAGGGCGTCAGTGATGGAGTTGTGACCCTGGTTGATGAACAAGGCAAAGGGCATTTACTTTCGGCCTTTGAAAGTAGCTTGCGAGATATTGGTATTTACCGCCAAGAATCCCGTCATATCGCCGCAGGGGAAAAAATTAACTTTACCCGAACAGACAAAGAGCGGGGGCGCGTGATGAACAGTGACTGGACGGTCAGTGAAGTCAGTGGCAACGGGCAAATCACTCTTACTAAGGGCGATGAATCTCGCGTGCTTGACCCGAATAGTGAATTGACAGACCAACATCTGGATTACGGCTATGCGGGCACGGCACACAAAGCCCAAGGGGCAAGTAGCCTATATGTGATTGTCCTTGGGGGTGTCGAGTCAGGACGACGTATGCTGGCCACCTTGCGGGATGCGTATGTGGCTTTATCTCGGACTAAAGCCCATGTCCAAACCTACAGTGATGACTTGGATAAATGGACAAAAGCCATTGAGAACCCAGGGAACCGGCAGACGGCGCACGACGTGTTGCTAGCTGAACAAGACCGTGCCGCCAAAGTGGGTAATCAATTGTTTGACCATGCGAAACCGCTTAATGATACGGCGATTGGTCGCGCGTTAAGCCGCCAAATGGGGTTGGGGGAGTCACACGAAGGAAAGTTTGTTTACCCGTCCACCAAGCACCCCGAAGCGCATGTGGCGTGGCCCGCTTTTGATGAACATGGCAAGTCCCAAGGCACGATGCTACAAGCGATTGAACTTGAGGGCGATAAATTGCAGGGGCTTCGCGCTGAAGGGCGTTTACTGGGGAGTGAACAGGCACAATTTATTGTTGTGAAACCCAGTCAAAACGGACAAACCGTGATTGTGAACAGTCTAGCGTCCGCCTTTGAGACGATCGCACAGCAACCTGAACAAGGTGTGGTGGTGCAACTCAATCCCGATGAACGTTTACACACGGCCATGATTGAAAAAATTACGCAAGGGGAAGTGGATAACGCCTATGCGAACCCAAATGCCACGCAAACCGATAAAGCGGGCAGTGACCCGAAATCCCTGCAAACCCCAGAGGAGCAGGCGATTGATAAAGCCTTAAAAGAGGCTGAAGCTGCCCTGCGTCAGCAAGCGAGCAGCGAGTCTAAAGTGCCAGAACTGAACGAAGACGAACTGCGGCAGGTGATGGCGCAAGAGCGTGACAGTTTGCTGAAAGGGGAACATGACTTAGTGGAGGCGAAAGCCAGTGTCATTGAAAAGGCTGTTCAACTTGAGCGGCAACATCAGCAGCAACAACGGGAGGCTTTACGCCAACAGGAGCGTGAAATCGTGATGGAAAAATCCCGTGACCGCGAATTTGGCGACTAAGCCACTTTTATTTCTGTTTTAACTCTCATTGTCGGCGATTTCCGCCAGTTTATTTTAGTATTCTCTATCGTCGAACCTCAGTTTTATCACAAATTATTGTGAATAAATCGCGTCTTTATCGTGAAGACGTTGTTTGAATGCGCATTGAGTGCTAAATTAGCCGACAATTGATGTGAATTTTGTGGTCGCCACGCCGAAAGGTGGCAAGAAATGGGATGTAATACACTAAAAGTGTTGTGAACCCTAAATAGAAAACCCCTGTAATCTTCTTCAATCTTGGCGGGTCGAAAAGATTATCAGGGGCCATCAGAGTAATTCCGCTAGGGGTATGTTGTACTCCTAACGGGGAGTATAGAATTATGCGCAAAAAAATTCAACTCCTTCCGTACAACATAAGTGCGGAGAAGCATGAATAATGCTACCTCAAATTCTGCAGTTCCTTGTTCCGTTGGTAAAATTCATCGGCATTACGCCCCAAAATTTTTAGGGCAATTACCGAAATTAGTACCTGTACGTCGCTTTGCGGCCGCGTTAAAGCGTCACGATTGGAACCGAAACCCCCATATTTACCAATTGCGTTATAGCCGAAAGCAACGGATATCCGTGCGTTCAGAGCGTCGAGAAACGTTTGATGCACTCGCAATGGCCATGATTGCTTACGCGGATTATAACCCTGAAAGTGACGCGCTGTTTGAAGTGATGTGCTCGGTGGAGAAGTTGGCGGAGCTGTGTGGTCAACTGTATCGCTATGACTGTGGTCGCAAAAGTTACGACCCGATACTGCATGCCTTGCGTGATTGGGAACAAGCCAACCTGATTGTCATTGATCGTGATTTTGATATTGAGGCCAAACAATACAAAGCCATGCGTATTTGGATACGCCCTGAATTTTTCCATGGACTCGGATTTTCCGCGTTAGAGCTGCGCGAAGTGGTCTCTAGTTTTAGCCGTTGGATGGAAAAAAAGGGATTAAAAGAGAGCTATCAAAAACGCTACGCCCAACATGTCTTGCGACTTGCACGCGCGAATGTGGCGTCACTCGACACTAAGCACAAACTTCGCAACCTACTCAACAAACTCAAAACCCTCGTGGTTGGGAAAGATGAAGCGCTCAAACAAGAAAAGAAACATCTTGCTAAGGCATTGAAGGAAAAGAAAGCGTTAGCCAAAAGTTTGGAAGCGCCAGAAAGCGCCGAACATGCCGCATGGCGTCGCTTTGAAGCTTGGAAGGTGACGCAGCCTATTGCAGCAGTCATGGCCTTTGAGCGTCAAATGAAAGCCTTGTACCCGAGTGTTCAAGGGCAGACTCTTTATCTGCATTACCTCGCGCACCTACCCGACTCCTAATTCACCCCCCTAAATTTACCGCCTTGACTGGCGGTGGTTTCGTTCGCCCTAAATCTGGACAGCCTGTTTTTTGAACAGGAAATTCGTTGTTCTAATCTCTCCATTCATTTCGACGATGACATCGCGACTATTTTCGTTTGATATTTATGCGATTAACTTCGAATGGTGTTATCCACATCAATTAACTTCGAATTCATTTAGGGTTTTATGATTAAATTCGTTTTTAGGTTCTGAACTAAACGTCCTTTTTAATAAAAGGAGTTGCGGCTCTGCTTTTTCAAGCCGCACACTCTAAAGAGATAAACCCAATAAAGCCTTCGCTTACAAGCCATAAATGGCTGTCGCTTAGAACACGGTGTCAGCATAGTGCGATTGCCCCCGTAAAGCTGGCCTATGGCCACCTTAACGCGCAGCTACAGCCGTTCATCGAGGCTACGCCTCTTGTCCGTCTCACTGCGTTTTTCAAAGGGTCAAATAAGCAAAATGACGGTTTTAATATTAGTCGGCTCAACCAGAGCAGGGGATAGATTGGGGTATTAAACAGCACGTAACCGCTCACGCGGGTCTCGACGGCCCTAACCTTCATTATCCCTCTGTCACTTTTTTTGCCGTCTTCCTCCCTACGGGCGGGTGATTTCGATAAAATATCGTGCTGATCTGCCATTAATGTGTTGAGTATAAAAAGCATTTTGGTATGAGAGCAATAAGGGTTAGATGGGACTCAAAAAATTAACACTAAAACAATCAACCTAAAAAGGTCATAGAAATTCGCTGTAGTATCAAGGATGTTTACTGATTTCACAGAAAATATTCAATCATGTTATAAAATGGTAAATTCAAGGGGGATTGACATAGGTAAAACTGCATTATATTTAATAGCAGTTAATCAGGTTAAACAAGAATGAAAATGCTAGCCTTTCTTTGAACATAAACAAATCCTATAATATTTATTTTTAGACCTATAATGCACTTTAAACGGAAGAACTAAATATCGCGGCTATTACCTATAATAGTACAGTTCGTTTTTTACTTAATAAAATCAATAAGTTGAAGATATTAAGAACTATAGGCATAGTTTTAGAAGCTATGCCTATAACTTTTTGAATACACAATAAATGTCTATGAAGGAAAAATAGGGCTTGAAATTACTCGATAAACTCAATTAAATTAGCTTTGATTAGGCGTTGTAATTGTTGTCGTTTGTTCATATAAAATTGTTATTGATTTATTTCCGTTTTCTTTATTTGAAATTTTACATCATTGCATTATGTTTTTAATGTGGTTAAAACTATTTTTAATGAACAGATATGTACATTTTTGAACATTAGAGATGCGTTCAGTTTAGTGTTAAGATATAAACTACATCTACGTTTAGTGGTTGGTATAGGATAGCTATTTTGGATATTTATACTATATATCTTATAGGTATGGTTAAGTTAGGTTGTGGATAAAATGAACTATTTAATCAATAATTATGTTATATATGATAGTGTTAAGGGGGAGTTGTATACTCGTAACGATGGCGAGGTAGTTAAATTATCTAAAACATTAAACCGTTTAATGTTAGTTTTTGTACAAAATAACAATCAAATTTTGGATAAGGAACGTTTGTTGCTAGATGTATGGCAAGGGCATAATCAAGTTGTTTCTGATAATAATTTAAACAGTAATATCTCTGTTTTACGGCGCTACTTATCATCATTTTTTGATGATAATATCATTATATCTATTCCTAAAATTGGATTTAAACTTTCTGCTGATGTTATTTTGGAAGATGTAAAATCAGAACTTAAAAACTCTATTAACATAGAGAATAAGTTAATTAAAAATAAATTATTTTGGTTATTTTTAATTCTATTTTTCATTTCTTTAATAATTATTCTTTTTGTTGAGAAAAATAATAACTATGCAAACTATCCTATAATAGGTAAAATAGATAAATGTACTATTCATTATATTAATGATGATTATAAAATAGATATAAAAAAAGTTTCAATGAAAGAATTACAAAATAAAATTACTGATTTAGATATAAATTGTAACTCTTCAGCGAATATTTATTACTATGTATCTTCCATTTCGATAAGAGATAATGATAAAGGAATTTTGTTTTTATCATATTGTCCTGAGGTATTGAAAGATAAACCTGCAATGAGTTGTGAGACATTCTATGAAAAGTAAAAGATTAAAAAAAATATCATATACTGTGTTTTTTTTTATATTATTTATTGGTTCAAGTTTTTATTTTATAATGAAAAAGGAGCCTCTTTTAATATCAACGTGCTATTCCATTTTTAAAATAAAATTACATGATGAAACGTTTGCTAGTGAAGGAGGGTATTTATTGAATTTTATTTTTGATAAGAATAATGATAAAAAATTTTCTCTCGTTATGAATGGTAATCTCCGCCTTAATGAAAAAAATTATAATATAGCACGTAAATATATATTTAATTATGAGATACAAGGTGGTTATTTTTTTTCGAAAGTAGAGAGCGTTTTTATTGATCCTGCTGATCAAGTAGGTGAAAAAAATAATATGTATAAAATACCAAAGTTAAATCAGACATACGTATTTAAAATTGTTAGGCTAGATAATAATAGATATCTATTTATGGAAAATTTAGCTCCTATTTTTATTTGTACTAGTAAATAAGCTAGATAAATAAATGTGACTACATCTTCTACTGCCATAATGGTATGAATGAAGTGATATAAATATTTCATATACTGTCGTTTTCTTTATCATGTTTTCATGTGTTAATTCGAGATGTGAATGCTAGGTGTATAGTTACTCATCTAATTAGATTAGTGATTATAAGATTTAAGTTAACAGTAATTTCATTTGGTTTTATTGTTTATAGAGTATTAGCTCTAATGAATTTCATCTCTAATATTCTATAAAAATGATAACTAATCTTTAATTATCCCCCCCCCCGCCTAATAAAAGATATTTAATTTACGTTAAGTATTGATAATCTATTGATATAACCATTCATTTTTTATTTCTAAAAATAGACTTCATTATATTGTCTACTCCCCTTTAATTGCGACACACCAATTTAGAGTTTTCTAACTGTTGACGATAGGTCTCTGGTGAGAGGTGATTTAAACTTTCATGCGTTCGATTTTTGTTATAATCTAGCAGCCAAAACCACGCTAATTCTCGCACTTGGCTTAATGATTCAAATAAATACGCATTTAAAAACTCTCGACGGAACGAACCATTAAAACGTTCGATAAACCCATTTTGCTGCGGTTTTCCCAGTTGAAGATGGCACAGTAAAATTTGGTTATCTTCACAATAATTCAATAAGTTAACTGAAATGAGTTTAGGACCATTATCGACTCGGATCTGTTTCGGCAACCCTCTTTTGGCTTTTAAACGATCAAGCACTCTGATGACGCGTTCAGCCGGTAATGACGTATCCACTTCGATCGCTAGGCATTCACGCGTTCCTTCATCAATAATATTGAGGGTTCTGAAGCGTTTGCCACAATATAAACTATCGTGCATAAAATCCAATACCCATTGAATATTCAGGACTTTCTCTATGACTAATGGTCTTTTTTCACGCTTCAGAAGCACTTTTTTAACCCGTCGTTTCAGATTTAATCCTAATCGACAATAAACGCGATAAACTCGTTTATGACTAAAAGGATAACCTTGAAATCTCAGTCGAAAATAGCATTTCCAGAATCCCGACTGTGGAGGTTTCGCTAAAACGAAGCGCGAGGTAGAGATGTGAGTTTACACGCTTTAATGACTGATAAACCAGCAGCCTTTAACGACTGAGTACAGGATTTCTTTTCAGCCACTATCAACCCTTTTTTGCGAAAAGCTCCTTCATTGCATGGTTTTCAAGGCTAACTTCCACAAAGAGCTTTTTCAGTTTCGCATTTTCATCTTCAAGCTCTTTTAATCGTTTAACATCATTAGCTTCCATGCCACCATACTTTGATTTCTAATTATAATAAGTGGCGTTGCTGATCCTATTTTGGCGGCAAATATCTTCCACTTTCATACCAGAATCAGCGAGTTTTAAAATATTAACGATTTGAGTATCAGTAAAACGAGCTTTTTTCATCATGACCTCTGCAAATTTTAGGGCAGAAAATCTAATTATAGCTGTCTTATTTTAGGGGAAGTGGACAGTATACCTATTTCAATGAGTTACTCCTCTAATTAAACACTGTATAGCTTGATATTTTTATAGATTTTAATTTTATAACAACATTATCATGAAATATGCAGCCTATTCGACTGGCTAACATTTCTAAATTTTTTATATTACTTTAAATTTTAGTACTGGATAAAGAAGAGTATGAGTAAGTTCTCATTACAATAAATTAATCTAATAGCAATAGTGGCCGATTATTTTATGATGGCATTTCTGTTTTTTTGAAGTGCAAAAAAATGTGAAATTAAAATTACGCGTTAAAAGGATATGTGATTCATTATTTTTGGTTTGATATTTTATTAATTGTCTTAATTTGATATAAATACAGTGTTATATTTTTATATTTTTATTATTTAAAGTATTTAGTTCCGAGGTTGGTTTTTTTTGGTAAACTGTGTTCCGTCATTAACTTGCTATGTTTAAAAAATGAAGGACTAAAATGATATTGAAGCTATTCATCCATATGTACTTCTATAGAGTGATCAGGTGATAAAATGTTAAAGAAGATACTTTACTACGAATCAATATAACGTCATTGAGTAATATATTGTTACAAAAATAGCAAAAGTTAATAATGTTAATTTTTTGTTAATTCTTATTCGTTGTATATTACTGTTTAATTTGTTTTTAAATATAAATAACGCCACTAGGTTGTTTTATTTTACGCCTTAAGGTTAATTTTCTATAAAGTCCGTTTATATTCAATTTTATTGAGTATTGAAATTACAATAATTAGTTGTACCATAAGAGTGGTTGGAAGCAGGATGATAGCTATATTTTTAGGGTATTATAGAATCATCAAGGTATTAAAATGATGAGTGAAATTACACTTGTATTACACGATAAAATTGCTATAAAGAAAATAATTGCTAAAAATGTTGGGGTGAAAATAAAAAAAATAAGAAAAAATTCTAAAGTAAGTGGTTTAAATTTAGCTAAGTTTATAGGGATATCACAGCAACAACTTTCAAAATATGAGAATGGTCATAGCGATATTCCTATATCTAAAATAATGCTTATAGCTCTTTATTTTAGTGTGGATGTTAATTATTTTTTTACTAAGTAATTTTGGTGAGTGTTTTATGAAAATAGAAAATACATTACGTGAAGATATAGGATTCTTCATTCGTAGCTCTCGACAAGAAAAATCATTGTCCGCTAGTCAGCTAGGTGATTTGATTAAGATAAGCCAACAACAAATTTCTCGTTATGAACGTGGTATTAATACAATTAATATTGAGATGTTGAATAAGATTTTAATTGCTTTAGACAAAAGTTGGTCTGATTTTTTCTTTAATGTAATGGCTTATCATTCGAAAGAAATTGAAAGATTAAAAACAAAGATGTATTAATAAATTGAATTAATATAAACAGGATATTAACTTTTCTGTTTGTTAATCGCCTCATCATTTTGATTAGGTTAGAGGGTGTATTCCCTAATTAATGAGTGACAGTCTGTTACTCTTGTTCTGTAGTTAAAATGTTAGAAATAAACTCTTTATTTCTGTTATTGCTATTTTTAAGGATTTTAGCATGAAATTAAATAAATTATCTGTTGCTGTTTTATTTGCTGCGTCAACACTGTCTACTACTGTATTAGCAAGTGGCAACTCAGGCGAATTACATTTCAGCGGTCAAGTTGTTAATTCACCTTGTAATATTGAATCTGATAGTCTCAAACAAGAAGTTCCTTTTGGACAACTTTCTCGTGCCTCTTTAGAAGCAGGTAATGCTGCTGAAAAAGATATCGCGATTAAACTAAAAGAGTGTAATTTTGATGAATTCACTAAAGGTGAGGATGGTAAATGGGTTGCCGTTAAAGACATCAAAATGACTTTTGGCGGTAAAAACTATGTGGGTACAAATAATGCATTCTTAGGTACTAAGGGGACCGCATCAAACATCGGTATTCAGATCAAAGATTTCACATTTGATGAAGCTAAATCTGTGATGAACCAAATTCGTAATAAACAAGGTGAAAACGTTTTAGAATTTACTGCATTAGCTAAACGTGTTGATGGTGCAATGCCAGTCACTGAAGGTGAATTTAGCGCTATTGCTGATTTTAAAATCACATACGAGTAATTTTTTAAGGGAGGATTTTATTCCTCCCTATAAAAAGGTTCATTATGAAAAAATACATTTATCTATGGACTACCTTGTTATTGAGTTCAATCAATTCTTATGCAATAGATTCTAAATTAGGACATGTACAGGACGGACTTCGTGGTGAGGCGGTAATGCAAGGCTATATTGTTGCCACCCCTTGTTCTATTGAAACTGACAGCCAGTATCAATATATCAATTACGACTATATATCTAACTTTAGTATTAATGAAATAGAAGATAAAAAAATAACGCGAAAGCCATTTTATATAAAATTGAATAACTGTATTAGCGAATATGACAATAATAACCACAAAGGCATTAAAATTCGCTTCTTTGCCCCGCAAGATATATATAGCAATGCAATAAAACTTTCGGGTCCTAAATCTGGCGTTGTTCTATATATTTACGACAGCAATGACAAGCTATTAATGCCAAACAAACTCTATCCTATATTGGATAACACTATTTACTTTGATCATAAAAGCAAAGAAAGCTATTTAAAATATGAAACAGAAATAGGTGCAAGTAATAATGAAATTACACCTGGTGATTACTTCACTACGATTAAATTCAACGTTACTTACGAATAATAAATACACTTATAATTAATTTAATGAAAAATCATGGTTAGACTTAATATTTATTCCTACATTATTGTGATGTCTTTTTTATCTTCTATTTCCTCAACAGCCTATGCTGTCGAATTTAATACGGATATGTTAGATACCGAAGACACACAGAATATTGATTTTAGCCAGTTTTCTCAGGCTGGATTTATTATGCCTGGCACTTACCATCTAACACTCAAAGTCAATAATGAGAGTATGGGAGGTGCGCAAGATATCACCGTGATCGCACCGCAATCTCAAGAAAATAATTTATTCGAGACGGTTTGTATTCCTTTCAATATTTTGGATCGCTTAGGATTAACGCCTGATGCAATCAAATTAGTTCAATATCGTGATAATGGAAAATGCTTGAATTTATCCGCGCTTGAAGGTGCAACGTTGAATGTTGATTTATCTACGTTAACACTCTCCATTTTAATTCCACAAAGCTATTTAGAATACACAGATTCAAGTTGGGTTCCCCCTTCCCGCTGGGAGGAAGGTGTTAATGGCTTTCTATTGGATTACAACCTCACAGGTTCTTTAACGCGCAGAAACTCAGGCTCTCGAGAGTCCTATATTTCAGCCAATGGGACAGCAGGCCTTAATCTTGGTGCATGGCGCTTACGGGGTGATTACCAAGCCAATTACCGCAAATCCACGGGGAGCTTTGAGAACGAATATAGCGATGCTTCGTTTAGCCGTTTATTCGCCTATCGTTCAATTAAATCAATAGCATCTATTTTAACGCTAGGTGAAAACTACTTTTACTCTGCTATTTTTGACTCTTGGCAGTACACCGGGATTTCTCTTGAAACCGATGAAAACATGATGCCGCCAAAGTTAACAGGTTATGCCCCTGAAATTATTGGTATTGCCCAGACCAATGCCACCGTTATTGTCAAAAGCCATAACCGCATTGTGTTAGAAACTACCGTACCTGCGGGACCGTTTCGTATTCAAACACTTGATAGTTCCATTCGCGGAACCCTCGATGTCACT
>NZ_JAMPQD010000027.1:0-66201 GCF_028482245.1 Providencia sp. PROV129 | reverse complement strand
CAATTCGAAATATGAAGAGTATTTTTAGTATTTCATATTCCATTCGTTAGGCATAAGAACCTTACTATTCTTTTGCCCCATAAAATGGCGATAAAATAAATCATACGACAGCACATTTTTCACGTACCCGCGAGTTTCCGAGAATGGAATACTTTCAACAAATGCCACGGCATCGATGCGACCACCGCTGTTTCCTAGCCAACGTGTCACTCGTGATGGGCCTGCGTTATAGGCTGCACTGGCTAAGATACGGTTGTTACCAAATTGCTGATACACATCTTCCAGATAAGCCGTCCCCAGCTCGATGTTCATCGTTGGGTTAGTTAGCTGGCTAGTATTCACATAATCAATGCCTTGCTTCTGTGCCGTATGTTTTGCGGTTGCTGGCATTAACTGCATCAAACCTGTCGCACCAACAGGCGAACGTGCTTGCGGGTTCCAAGCACTTTCTTGGCGGGCGATCGCCATCGCATAACTTTTTTGTATGTCTTTTGATTTGGTATACAGATTAAATTCTTTATCCCACGCCAATGGGAAGCGCTCTTCAAGGTGATCCCACAGTTTTGCCGTGATCGTCGCTTGCACGCTGAGATCCGCCCATTTATTATCGAACGCATAACGTGCCAACTGTTCTTGTTGATTAGCTGGGCGGGATGCCACCAAGCTTGCCCATTCTGAGCGCGCTAAATTATCCATTTCCCAATACATTAGCTCTCGCACACGTTGGACTTCAGGGAGCTGGCTGATGCTCGCATCAGGCTTCACCGCGCTTTTGACTAACACAGGGTAATCAATCTCTAACACTTGTGCGGCAACCATCGGGTAGAAACCACGTTTTTCAGTTAGCTGGCGAAGCAGCGTTTCGCCTTCCGCTTTTTTCCCTGCATCAATTAGCGTAATCGCCTGCCAATATTGCCATTCTTCTTTGTTTTTCACTTCCGCTGGAAGCTGCCTTAACCATGAAGCGACACCCATTTTATCCCCTTGCCCTAACGCAAGACGAACACGGCGCTCTTTTAACGAAGCTGAATTCGTTTCCTGAATAGTTTCATCACGCCACTGCGCTTGTTCAGGAGTCACATCCCCCATGTACTGCCATGCAATGCTGTCTTTTAGCTGCTGGCTTTCGGCCATATTCATTTTTTGCGCAGAGCTTACGCTGCTTAATACGGAGCGAGCAGCATCTGGCGATTGGCGAGCATAACGGTTAAATGCCGCAATGGTTGCTTGGCGAGTAAAATCCGTTGGGGTGACAGTGTTTGCAAACGAAACCACCGAAGCTGGCTCATTTTGCAATTTAATCAACGCATCACCAATGGTTTTATAACTCGGTGGTAGACGTTTTGCTAAATAACTGGCAATCGACGGGTTCCCTTCTTTAATCGCCAGATTAATACGCTCCAGCACCATTTCAGCACTTAAATAGCCTGCTTTTTCCCATTCGTTAAATAGTTTATCGCAGGCAGCGGGCATTGAATGGCCATTTAACCACGCTTTTTCAGCGCCTTGCCAAGCCACTTGTTTGTTCCCAACCGCCCAGTTAGCAAAATAGAAATTACATTGTGCTTCGGCAGGTTTTGGTACCTCAGGACTAAATTCAAGCAATGATTTCCACTCTTGGCGACGGGCAAGTTCATTGACAAAACGCGTTTTTAAATTCTTAGCAACAGGTAGCGTTGGGTAGGCATTAATAAACTCTTGAACTTGACGAGGTGAAACAATATCAAGATCTTGCGTCAACTCACGGTAAGCCAAATAGGGATAAAGAGGATAATCATGCAATGTCGGCAATAAGCGCTCCACTTCATCCATTTTATTTGCATCCCAAGCGGTTTTAATCGCTTGATACCGCTCCCGCTGTGACTGTAGGGAATCTGCCCATACGGTACTAGAAACCAGCATCATTGTTACTGGAACTGCCGCTAACCAACGTTTCATATCCTCTCGCTCCATCGCTAAACTAAAGTCAAAATACAGGAGAAACCTTAACCTATATATACCCCAAATAATTCGAGTTGCAGGTAGGCGACAAGCGAAGATAGGCGAGGAGCATAGATAAACTATGTGACTCTGCTAACTGAGCGCTGTCACTTATACCTCAACGAAAAGCGCTGCAACTTGTAGGATTACGGGTATATTAAACATATATCAATACTGTGAATGCTACCGAAAGTTTTTATTTAGTAACAGCGGAGAGTTCTTGAATTTATCGACTTTACAGTCTTTTACGTATCAGTCAGCCCATAAATGATTTAAAGTCTTTGCTCCTCGGAAATAACGGTTTAATTGCGGGGCGTTCTTCCAAAGAAGCTTGCCAAAGTTCATATTGAGCCTGTATTTCTACCCACATCTTTGCACTGGTTCCTAATGCCATTTCCAAGCGGATCGCCATATCTGCTGAAACGCCACTGCTACCATTAAGAATACGCGACAATGTTGCACGTGTGACACCCAGCCCTTTCGCAGCGTCTGTCACTGAAATTCCCTCTAAATACTCACGCAGCACAATACTAGGGTGTACAGGGTTATGCATTTTATTCATGATTTTCACCTTAATGATAATCTTGATAATCAACGAGGATGGCATCTTCACCCTCAAATTTAAACGTTAATCGCCAATTTCCATTGACGGATATTGACCAATGACTTTGCAAATCAGCATCTTTTAACTGATGTAGTTCCCAACTAGGGTGCAGACATATCTTGTGGCCTTTTGGTCGTATTTAACGCAGTAAGCGGTATCCATAATTTTGTAATATGTTTCGCTTGAATACCTGAGGTAATTACCATCCTAAAAAACGCTCTATTCCTTTGTGCATAAAACTTTTTATCACAATTCACTCCCTGTATAGCGCATCGACTCACTACACAGTCAGAGTTAAAAAAGTAAATGTTTAAAAATAAAACACCGCTGTTATCTGCCTATCTCTCATCAGATAACGGGGAGGGATGGATGATCCTCTGATGTTCAGGTATAGTTCAGGACAAACAATTTATCGCGGTTTTTCTCTGTCTTTTAGGGCATTTTCCCCTGACGTACAGAAAACAGCATAAAATTAAAATTCCCTTTATAAAACAAAAGGTAAATAACTTGGCTCAATTCGTTTATAGTATGTATCGGGTTGGAAAAATTGTTCCACCGAAACGTCATATTTTAAAAAATATCTCTCTGAGCTTCTTCCCGGGGGCTAAGATCGGTGTTTTAGGTCTCAACGGTGCAGGTAAATCAACATTACTGCGCATCATGGCGGGTATTGATACCGATATCGAAGGTGAAGCACGTCCGCAACCTGGTTTAAAAATCGGCTACCTGCCACAAGAACCAAAACTGAACCTTGAGCACACTGTGCGTGAAGCGGTGGAAGAGGCTGTTGGCGAAGTTAAACGTGCATTAACGCGTTTAGACGAAGTTTATGCCGCCTACGCTGAAGAAGGTGCTGATTTTGATAAACTGGCCAAAGAACAAGGCGAGTTAGAAGCGATTATTTCAGCACAAGATGGCCACAATTTAGATAACCAATTGGAGCGTGCTGCTGATGCGCTGCGCCTGCCAGCTTGGGATGCAAAAATCGAAAACCTCTCTGGGGGGGAACGCCGCCGTGTGGCAATTTGCCGCCTACTGCTGGAAAAACCAGACATGCTGCTGCTCGATGAGCCAACCAACCACTTGGATGCCGAATCCGTTGCGTGGTTAGAGCGCTTCTTACATGACTATGAAGGCACCGTTGTCGCCATCACGCATGACCGCTATTTCTTAGATAACGTTGCAGGTTGGATCCTCGAACTTGACCGTGGTGAAGGTATTCCATGGGAAGGTAACTACTCCTCTTGGCTTGAGCAAAAAGATGAACGTTTGGCGCAAGAAGCATCAACTGAAGCCGCTCGCCGTAAGTCTATCGAGAAAGAACTTGAGTGGATCCGCCAAAATCCAAAAGGCCGTCAATCGAAAGGTAAGGCACGCCTTGCTCGCTTTGAAGAACTTAATAACGTTGAATATCAAAAACGTAATGAAACAAGCGAGCTCTTTATTCCACCTGGACCACGTTTAGGTGACAAAGTGATCGAAGTTGAAAACCTAAGCAAATCTTATGGCGACCGCGTATTAATCGATAACCTGAATTTCTCCATTCCTAAAGGAGCCATTGTTGGGATCATCGGTCCAAACGGTGCGGGTAAATCGACCTTGTTCCGTATGATTTCAGGCCAAGAGCAACCTGACTCAGGCTCGATCACCTTGGGTGAGACGGTAAAAATCGCGTCTGTTGACCAATTCCGTGACTCAATGGATGACAGCAAAACCGTGTGGGAAGAAATTTCCAACGGACAAGACATCATGCGCATCGGCAATTTCGAGATCCCAAGCCGTGCTTACGTTGGCCGATTTAACTTTAAAGGCGTTGACCAAGGTAAACGTGTTGGCGAATTATCCGGTGGTGAACGCGGTCGTTTACACTTAGCAAAACTGCTGCAAGTGGGCGGCAACGTGCTGTTACTCGATGAACCAACTAACGACCTCGACGTAGAAACCTTACGTGCATTAGAAAATGCGCTGTTAGAGTTCCCAGGTTGTGCAATGGTTATTTCCCATGACCGTTGGTTCCTTGACCGTATCGCTACGCATATCATTGATTATCAAGATGAAGGTAATATTACGTTCTTCGAAGGTAACTTCTCTGAGTATGAAGATTACAAGAAGCGGACGTTAGGCGCGGAAGCGTTGCAGCCGCACAGGATGAAATACAAAAGAATGACCAAATAAATCCCTGTCATAATTTCGGATTATAGCGGTGTTGGCTGCGCTCGTGAGCCCTAGTCACATACTAATGTATGCTCCTAGGGACTCACTCCCTTGCCGCCTACCTATAATCCAAATTATTTAAGGGATAGATGGAGTAATAGAGTGTTAGTAAAATAAAATTAGCACCTAATGATGCCGTTTTTATTGGATAATTTTATAAGTCATCTAGCATCAATAACTGCTGAACGAGGGTGACACACTCCAAGAAGCGTGTATCGTAATCTGAGGATTCCACCCGCACAAATTCAATATTATTTTTCTTAAGCATTTCAATCAGTAGGTTTTGAAAAGCTTTTCGGTCTTTATCACTGCCCAAGCTTCTTAAACCATCTGCCACCCAAGGGGTGTTATTCTCTAAAACTATTACCAAATCGAATCGGTATTCGTCTATCAGTGCCTGAACAAATGGGTGCTCTTTACCTTCATAGCGTAAACAAAAGGCTTGAGTCGTGACGAAGTCGGTATCAATAAATGCGACTTTATTGGCATATTTCACTGCGAAATCAATGTACTGTGCATGCCCCAATGCAATTTTGTCGTAGTCCGAATATTGCAATGCCATCTCATCACCACCTAAGTGGCTAAACACATAGTCACGACCATATTCCCATGCACTGGAGGTATTGAAAATATTAGCTAACTTATTGACTAACGTCGATTTTCCACTGGATTCACCACCAAGAATAGCGACTTTACGAACAAAGAAGGGTTTAACTTCCGTTGGGATATATTCCCAATAACGAAATGGTGCTTGGCGGATTTGGTTACCGCTAATATTCATAAACGTGCGCTCAGGGTCGATAAGGATGGTTTCAATCCCCAAGTATTTCTTATAGCGAGGGGCGTCGTTCGCCTCCCCTGAATAGATAAAACTGGGGTTAATGTTGTGCTTTTTCAAAAAGCCTTTCATCCCATCGCTCCACACTTCCCAGCCGTGTGGATAAGGCTCGATCCCCTGTTCATCAAACGAATGAATATGGATATTCTTTTGATATTTAAAGGTTTGCAGTAACCAACGCAATCTGTCGCTCACCGTGGGTTGTTGGGACATGGAGCTATTGACGAACAGCTCTTTATCACGAGGTTCATCATGGCACAAAATAATGTGCAATTCATCCACTTGGCTACACGCCCGCTGAATAAGATAGATATGCCCCGTATGTAGCGGGTAAAATTTACCAAAAACCACACCAATCGTTTTTTGCTGATTGGGGAATTCCAATCCAAGAAAGCGATGAAGCGCAGCGATTTTTTGGGCGCTTGGGCTCTTAATTTTGTCGTTAATCAACTGGCTGAGATAGCCTTTGGTCATATCTGTCGCATCCGCAACCTGTTGAAGCGTATAGCCCGCTCTTTTGATCGCGTTTTTTAGATAGTCAAATTCAGCCATGGTTTTTCCTTTTTGCTCTAAGCGTTATAGCTCATCCAAAATACTTAATGCATCCGCTAATTTCTTCACCCCATACACTTTCATATCTGGTGGTGATTTTTTCGGCATATTGGCATGGGGAACAATAGCGCGTTTAAAACCGTGTTTTGCCGCCTCTGAAATACGCTCTTGCCCACTAGGTACTGGGCGGATTTCACCCGCCAACCCGACTTCGCCAAAAACAACAAGGTCGCGCGGTAATGGCCTGTCACGGAAACTGGATACAAGAGACAATAGCAAAGCGAGATCAGCACTGGTTTCAGTCACTTTTACGCCCCCTACTACATTCACAAACACGTCTTGATCCGACATTTGCAAGCCACCGTGACGGTGCAGCACCGCCAATAAAATGGCTAAACGGTTTTGCTCTAAGCCAACAGCTACACGACGTGGGTTCGACATCATTGAGTGATCGACCAGCGCTTGGATTTCCACCAGCAGTGGGCGTGTCCCTTCCCACACCACCATCACGGAACTCCCAGACGTAATTTCATCGCCGCGACTTAAGAAAATCGCGGAGGGATTGCTCACTTCTTTAAGGCCTTGCTCTGTCATAGCAAACACCCCTAATTCGTTCACTGCCCCAAAACGGTTTTTATGGCTGCGTAAAGTACGGAAACGGTTATCGGCATCACCATCTAACATAATCGAGCAGTCAATACAGTGTTCAAGCACTTTAGGCCCTGCCAGTGAGCCATCTTTGGTCACGTGACCTACCATAATGATGGCGACACCGCGGGTTTTGGCAAACCGCGTTAAATAGGCAGCAGTTTCACGGACTTGCGCAACACTGCCCGGTGACGATTGGATATCCGCCATATGCATCACCTGGATGGAATCAATCACCATTAATTTAGGCTGTTCTTGCTCTGCGGTTAAACAAATTTGTTCGATGCTGGTCTCAGAGAGCATATTGAGCGAGTCTGTAGGCAAACCTAATCGGTGTGCGCGCATCGCCACCTGTTGCAATGACTCTTCCCCCGTAACATACAGGGTTTTCATTTCACGAGATAACAAACACATGGTTTGCAGTAGCAAGGTGCTTTTACCCGCCCCTGGATTTCCGCCGATCAAAATGGCACTTCCTGGCACAACTCCACCGCCCAATACACGGTCAAACTCTTTAAAACCTGTCGTAAAGCGAGGCAATTCTTCAAGGCTGATATCAGAGAGTTTCTGAACTTTACTCACCCCAGCCGCATTCCCCGCATACCCCGTTAACCGGTCATTACGTGAAGCCGAGTTTGTTGAGGCAAGACGCACTTCCGTAATCGTATTCCATGCATGGCAAGCACTGCATTGCCCCTGCCAACGCGGATAATCTGCCCCGCATTCATTACAGACAAACGCCCTTTTTACCCCTTTCGCCACACCAAACTCCTCGTTAAAATTATGCTGTTTTACAACCAACGAATCACAATGTTCTAATGTTCTTGAGTCTTGAAATCTCGAAAATTAAATTAGCTTAATATTCAAAATGGATTGTGTTGTAGCAAGGCGGCAAGTGAAACTAAGCCCTAGGAGCATACACAAGTATGTGACCCAAGCAGCCGAGTGAAGCCAACACCGCTACAGCAAACTCTTTTATCTATTAATTTAGCGTTAAATTAATCTCATAATATTCAAAATGGATTGTGTTGTAGCAAGGCGGCAAGTGAAGCTAAGCCCTAGGAGCATACACAAGTATGTGACCCAAGCAGCCGAGTGCAGCCAACACCGCCACAGCAAACTCTTCTTATAAACTAAATTAATTTAAAACTAATATTCAAAATAGTTCGTGTTGTGGCAAGGCGGCAAAGGAGGATGTCTTGGGGAGCATACACAAGTATGTGACCCAAGCAGCCGAGTGCAGCCAACACCGCCACAGCACGAAATATGAAGAATATTAGCGTTCCTCGTGCTTCAGGCCCCCACTGAGTACACACAACACCCCCATGAGATCCGCATGACGAATCGCCACTTTTGCTCTCGCATACACCTTTGGTTTCGCATGATATGCTATTCCCAGACCTGCCTTACGGATCATTTTTAGGTCATTGGCACCATCGCCGATCGCCACGGTTTGCTCTATTGGGATCTCGAGTTTTTCCGCCAGTTTTACTAGGGTTTGCGCTTTATATTTTGCATCAACAATCGGCCCTTTAACTTTCCCTGTTAGCTTACCATTTTTCACTTCAAGCTGGTTCGCTACAGCCGCCACTAATTTGAGTTTTTGTTTTAGGTTGTCGGCGAAAAACGTAAAACCGCCTGAGGCAATTGCAATATGCCAGTTCATCGCTTGTAGCTTACGAACAAGGTTCGTTAACCCAGGCATTAATGGCAGTGTTTCTAAGACTTTATCTAAGATAGCTGCATCTGCGCCTTCCAATAATGCGACACGGGCACGTAGGCTTTCGGTAAAATCCAGCTCCCCTTGCATTGCTCGTTCAGTGACTTCGGCCACTTGCTCACCCACCCCTGCTAAGCGGGCAATTTCATCAATGCATTCGATTTGAATTGCGGTGGAGTCCATATCCATCAACAAAATCCCCGGCGAACGTAAGCGTGGGATTTGCCCTAATGGCACCACGTCTAGTTGACATTCATCAGCGAGCTTTTTAATTCTTGGCGTGATGCTGCCTGCAATCCTTACAACTTGGTAGTCATCAATGCGCCATGAAGATACAATCACAATCGCAATTCCCAGACGTTGTTGGAAATTACTGATCCTCGCTTTATCTAAACCGCGACCATAGAGCAACCACCCACTGTCACCAGCACGATAATCAAGGGGCATCACTTCTTCCCCACTTAAAGAAAGGGGCAGACCAGGCCATTTTTGGATTTCGTCGGGTAGGTAACAATAGGTCAAACTCGTTGACATGAAAATGCGCTCCTGTAATCGAAATAACTTTTTTATAATGATGTGTTGCGAGTAGCCGAACGAAGCCACTATACTAAACTTTAAGGCTTTATAACCTTACGTTTTTACTGCGAATTTACTGCGAAAACGAAATATAAACCCCTATTACTTGAGTATAAGGCTATCTTTATACTCAAAATAAGTCGAGAGCACCAATAAAGCAATGAAACGCACCTTCAGGCTACATAAAACTGTCATTATCGTTATCTGCGTTGCGCTGGTAACTTTACTGATGCACGGCATTTCCTATTTAGGTTATAGCCAAAATCAAAGCCGAATCGAGCAATTTAAACAATTGACTTATGTTCTTGCTGAACAGGTTGCTTTCAGCTTATCTGATTATATTGTTCCTGGCAGCAAAGATTTTAATTTGGAACGAATTAATGCCAATTTAAATAATGTGGCAAAAGACCGCTATATTTTAGATGCGAGTATCTACACCGCGAGTGGGACATTGGTCACTCAAGTTGGAGAACCAACAACAGTCAAAGAACGCCTTGCCATTGACAATAATTCTTCGCTGCAAAACTTTCAATATCAACTTGTTGTCCCTATTCAAGGCGCGAAAGAACCGAAAGGCTACTTACGCCTGACAATTGATACCGAATTGCTAGCAGCGGAAATTCAGCAAGCAGATAACAGCACCAACGTATTACGCATTTTTATTTTATTCGCGCTGTGCATAGGTTTTGTTTTGGCCAATACCTTACTGAAATTGAAGAAAAAGAAAGGCCACAAACAGCCACCACCGTTAGTGGTAAATACTGAAGAAAATAACGAAGAAAATGAAGTAGATAACCAAAGCGATGAGCCGGCTATCCGCGCAAAACCTGTCCGATTGCGGCGCAAAAAAGAGCCTCGTCCTTATCGGCCAAAACGGCCTGCCTCAAAGCGAAAGCCGTCACAATCGGAAAAATAACGCTTAAATTGAAGTTGTATCAAATACAATCGGAGCAATAAATTCCACACGTCCATCAACTAATAAAGTTTCTGGCGGTACTGGAAAAGGTGCCGCGCGTGAAATTGTTGCAATGGCTTCTTTATCTAAAATTTTTGTGCCTGACGAATTAAACAAACTCGCGGTGATAACTTCCCCTTTGCTATCCAGCACCACTTTCACTTGGGAAACCCCTGTTGAGCGAAAACGCAGCGCTGCACGTGGGTAACGCTTTGTTTTTGCAATACGTTGATGGACTTCGCTTTGCCACCCTTGGTGACCACTCACTGCCATCGAGGCATTGCTAGAAAAGTTTGCACTGCTGCTGGATTCACTTCCTGACGCGGGTGCGGATGTCACTGCAGACTCTTGGGTCGTCACAGGGGCATCTTCAAACACTTTTTTCTCTTGAGGAATTTTTTTCTTTGGTGGGCGTTTTCTCTCCGTCACTTTCGTTAATGTACCATTATCCACCAGTGCAGTTTCAGGCAATTTCTCCGCTTTTTCCACCACTTCTGGCAAGGTTTCCTCGCGAGTCACCACTTGCTGTTTAGGCGCATGGTTCACCTCAGGCTCCGCTTGCTGCTCTAGCTGATAAACCCCGAGTTGCAAAGAAATTGCGGGTGGCAATACGCCTGTTTTGGGGATGGAAGACGTAAACCATCCAATAAAAATAATTGCTAGTGTTCCATGGAAAAGACAACTCAACGCCAAACCGCCCAGTGGACGGAAAATCGGGCGTTCTAACTTGCCCGTTATACTGCTCATATTCTGCCTCACGACTTTATTTTTTGCAGATTATAGGCATAATACAAACAAAAATGATATTCATTATTATTATTAAAAACACAATAATTAAAATAAGATATTGATTCATAATAAAAAGTAATCTGAGCGGATTATTCATCAGCGCATTTAGGGCTCCCATCCTGTTATTTGCGCACTTTGATAACATTGACACCAGTAAAATGACCATCGATAAATCCCTTGCCCGCAAAATTAGCGGTGCGTATCAGTCAACTTATAGCCAACTTGTACGGTTTTTCCGCAATCGGCTAGACAACAGCAACGATGCTGATGATTTATCACAGGATGTGTTTACACTATGGCTTAATCGCAAGGAACAAACACCAGTAAAAGAGAGCCGCGCTTACCTGTTTAAAATTGCAAATCATGTGCTGATTGATCATTGGCGGCGTAACCTGCGCCAAACCAAATCAGAAACCGCCATTGATGAGATCGCGCATGAACACAGTTTAGAGCAACGCGAAGCTGATCCCAGTGAAATACTGGAACATCAGCAACGCATTCAACGGTTAAGTGAAGCCCTTGAAACTTTGCCTCCTCGTCGGCGAGAAGCATTCTTGCTATATCGTTTTGATGGGTTATCGCAAAGTGAAATCGCTGAGCGAATGGAAATTTCAATCAGTATGGTGGAAAAACACATTGCGGCGGCGTTAGTTCATTGTAAAAAACACCTTGATAATCAGGGCAATAAATAGTCATGACACACGAGCCTTTGCACGAATCAGAGGATACAGACCGCATTGATGAAGAGGCTGCACTTTGGTTTACCCGAATGCACAGCCAACGCATCAGTGAACAGGAAACCGCGCAATTTAAACAATGGCTTGCGGCGTCCTCTGAACATGCAAAAGCCTATGACGCAATGGCGTCAGTATGGCGTGATTTTGATGCAATGCCTCGCCCTGCCAGTGCTAAAAAAGAGGCAAGTGAAAAACGCCCTTTTTTTCGCCTCTGGCGGCCGCTGGGTAATACATTAGCCGCATTTTTTATCGCTGCTATTTTATTTTTACCTTACAGCCATTTACCCTCCATGTTATTGAATAACATGACATTAGTGACGATGGATACTCCAAAAGAAGTCACATTACCCGATGGTTCTCAATTATTTCTCAACCGCCATACCCGTGTCCGTGTTGCCTATGAAACGCCTGTGCGTAACCTGTACCTTGATGAAGGCAATGCGTATTTCAAAGTAAAATCAAACCCTTACCGCCCCTTTGTTATTCAATCTGACCAACGGCGTATTCAGGTTGTTGGTACCGAGTTTGAAGTAAATAAGGCCGCACAACAGGTTTCGGTGAATGTTAGCCAAGGCATTGTGAGCTTCCAAAGCGAACAAAACTCCCACCCTGTTTTTTTGCTCGCTGGCGATAGCGCGGTCAGTGCCAGCCCGAGTAGCAAAATTACCCGACAACACGTGGATGCGCAGGATGTCGCGCGCTGGCGCTTTGGCGAATTGGTTTTTGTGGATAAACCCCTTGCTGAAGTACTCGCTGAACTCAAAAACTATTCTGCTGTTAATGTTGAGCTTTCACCTGCCACTTTAGCAAACAGTAAAATCTCAGGGCGTATCAATATCCGTCAGCCAGATCTGTTTTTTCAAGCCCTTCCTTCACTATTACCTGTCCAAGTTGTCTATCAAGATAAAAATAACATTTTGATTATCAACAATAAAAAAAATAAATGAAAAATATTTTCATTTACAGGTGAGGATAATTCTCATTTCACCCTCTTCTTAAGTAGTTCGTTTTTTACTGACTATTTTCCGCACACTTTTTGTGCAGCTTAAGAATAAGGGATATCCATGTCTATTCAGTTTACTCAAGGCCGGTTAAAGCCGCTTGCCCTTGCTGTGGCAGTTGGTAGCGCAATAGTTTGCCAATCCGCAGCTGCACAAGAGCTGGCATTCTCACTACCCGAACAATCGCTCGCAACCTCCGTTGCAGAAATTAGCCGCCAAGGCCAAATCCAACTATTGTACGATAAAAGCCAATTAAATGGCTTGCGTGCACCTGCATTGTCTGGCAATTACTCCGCACAAACCGCATTACAAAAAATACTTATCGGTAGCGGGTTAGAACTTGTCAGTGAAAATGGCGTTTTCGTGATCCGCCAGCAAAATTTAAACCAAGGCACATTGGTTTTACCTGAAACCCAAGTCTCGGGTGTGGTTCAGAATCACCCTGCAACCGATGTGATGTCAGCACCGCAATATGTTACCGCCGAAGAAATCAGCCAAAAAAATACAGGTGATGGCAACATTACTGACCTGATGAAAACCAACCCTGCGGTGCAATTTGCCAACAACGACAGCAACTCCATGAACCAAGGGGAAATCAAACCTTCCCGCGTGTCGATCCACGGTTCAAGTAGCTACCAAAATGCCTATCGCCTTGATGGTGTGAGTTTTAATAATGACTTTGACCCTGCTGATAACGGTTTAGGGGAAACGTCAACCCGCTTAAGCAGCAGCGACCAAGGGATTTACATCGATAGCCGTCTCATTGACAGTATGACGGTGTACGATAACAACATTCCTGTCGAATTTGGTGGTTTTACGGGGGGTACCGTTGAGGTGAATAGCCGTCGCTGGCAAGGGGAAAATAGCGCCCATGCCTATTACCGCTTAACCCGTTCAGGTTGGAATAATTTGTTCCACGATTCATCACAAAGCATCGATACCACTAAAAATGATACCGCCAACCCTGCGCGTTTCCAAAACCGCTACGATAAAAATGACTTTGGTGGCTGGTTTGAATTAGGTGTTAGCGAAAATTCAGGGATTGTCTTCTCTGCCTCACGCCGCAGTTCGACCATTCCGATGACAGTCACGGGGGGTGAAGCCTTTGTGCTGGAGAATAACCAAGTTGAGCCAATCACCACTGATTCGGGTAAAAAAAATCAGCGCCGTACTTCGGATAACTACTTTTTAAAATATTCATTGGATTTATCCGATAAGAGCTCATTAGATTTATCCGCTAATTACGCCAACTATGATAGCCGCCTTTTTTCGTCTTCAATTAGCAACTCAGGCTATGACTCAACGCACAATGGCTTAGGTTTTACCGCCGTATTCAAGCATCAGCTAGATTTAGGGCAGCTAGAAGTCACGGCGAATACCCAAGATTTAAAAGATGATCGAAAAAATGACCAGAAATATTCCCTAACGATCAGAGCATTCGACGACAATTGGAATATGATTGAACGCAATAGCGGAGGTCTTGGCGACTTAGAATCTAAACAGAAAACTCATGGACTAAAAACCGTGATGCGTTTTAATTCCCAAGAGGATGCACTTGGATTAACACACCAACCCACACTCGGCGCTGAGGTAAATTACACCAAAGGAACCTACGTTCGTGATCAAGACTATTTCCGTTACACCTACACTGGCGACATCATTGATAATGACTTATACGATGGTTACTTAAGTAATGTCACTCGGTTTAAAAAAGGCTCATATTCTGCGGATTATACCAATTACGCCATCTTCCTTGATGATAGCATTCAATATGGCAAATTAAATTTGCGTCCAGGAGTGCGTTTGGATCGCGATGATTTTGTCAATCGTACCAATATCGCCCCTCGTTTAAGTGGAACTTATGATGTCTTCGGTGATGGCTCAACTCAATTGATAGCAGGGGCTAACCGTTATTATGGACGTTCAATGCTCACTTATGCGTTATACGGTGCACAAAATGACGGGATGCAAAATTGCTTGGGCTATGGCAAAGATTTCGCATGTTCGCTTAACCCTGACAATAACGATTGGGATAATAAAAAAGATTACGAAGGCATCGATTCACTAAAAACGCCATATAACGATGAGCTCACCTTAGCACTGCAACAAGAGATCCTTTCGACTACATGGCGCTTGCAATACGTACACCGTGAAGGGTATGACGAAGTCAGAACTCGCACCAAATATGATACTCGTGATGCCGACAAACGCAGTATTCGCATGTATGACAATGGGGGTCGTAGTTCACATGATACAGTCACTTTATCCGTGAAAAATAGTCAACCATGGGAATGGGCTGATGCCTCTCATGTTATGAATGCGTCTTTTACATGGCAACAAACAGAAAGTAATACACCAAAAGATTCAGGCTATAACTCTTTCGATCCCGCCAATAAAGTGAACCTGAATAAAGTCTGGTATGACGGTAAAGTTATAGATGCCTCAAAACTGCCTTCAACCAGCTTTAACTCACCTATCAAGTTAAACCTCGAACTCACCAGTGTCTGGGATGAATACGATGTTACTTGGTATAACCGTCTTCAATGGTGGGGAGCTCGCAGCCAAGCCGTTCGTTATGACAATTCTTATTATAGCGACCCTGAAGTGGGCCAACTACGCAAATACACCAAGCAAAACTTTGCCAGCAAATACACATGGGATACCCGCCTCGGCTGGAAACCCGACTTTGCCCATGGCTTCGGTTTCTCGGTTGAAGTGAACAACATATTGAATAATAAAAATATTGCGGACCGCTTTATGTTCGAAGACCGCGTGCTGAAGTCCTATGACCCAGGCCGTCAGTTCTGGTTACAAGTGAATTACGACCTGTAATCCACCAGCAATGTGAGCAATTAAAACAATATTAATCATTAAAATAAAACAACAAATGAATAAAACGTCATGAAGACACTGAAACAATTTTTCTATTTAGTAAAACCTTTTTGGGGGCAGCGTGCTGCCCTTTTGTGCTGGATACTACTTTTCGCCTCGCTGGGGCTAACGCTCTCATCCGTGTGGTTCAACGTCAAAATGAACATGTGGAACGGCGACTTTTATAACGCGCTACAAAAGCTTGATGGGCAAGCACTGTATGGCTTATTACAGTACTTTGTTATCTTAGTCAGCGGATTAATATTTGTAGTAGTCATGGGGAATTACCTCAAACAAATGTTGATTATCCGTTGGCGCAAAGGCATGACTGAGCAAGTCCTTGGCCGTTGGTTATCCCCCAACAGCAAACATTACCTGTTAAGGTTGACCGCCCAAGAGCCCGACAACCCAGACCAACGTATTGCCGAAGACATCCGCTTACTGATTGAATCGACATTGAATTTAGTAGTGACATTCCTCCACTCAATGCTAACGCTAGTTTCATTCGCTGCGATTTTGTGGACGCTCTCAGGTAGCCTGTCGTTTAACTTTGCCGATAGCGATTGGACTATCCCTGGTTATATGTTCTGGGCTTGCATCATTTATACCCTAATTGGTATCGCCCTCACCCAGTGGATTGGCTTTCCACTGCGCCGTTTGCATATGGACAAGCAGCGCCGTGAGGCAGATTACCGTACCTCGCTCATTAACTGCCGCCAACACGGTGATGCCATCGCAGGGCAACGTGGTGAAAACCAAGACAGAAAAGAGTTAATGGGGCGTTTTGGTGAAATCATCACTAACTGGAACCGTTTGATCCGCTGTGAACGAAATTTATCTTTTTACACTGTGGGTTACCAACAAGTCACCGCATTAGCACCTGTTTTATTGGCCTTGCCTAAATTCCTTGCTGGGGAAATTATGTTAGGTGGGTTAATGCAATTGCGCCAAGCGTTCACTAGCGTTGCCACCTCTTTGGGCTGGTTTATTTTCGCCTATAAAGAAATCGCGGCATGGCAAGCTACCGTCTCCCGTTTATATAACTTCGTGGTGTTATTGGAAAACGACAATAAAGCACAAGTCACTGTTGATGAGCAACATGCGCCGTTAACCGCCAAAATTAGCGTATCAACGGCAGATAACCGCCTACTGGTTGAAGATGTTAATTTCACGGCTAAACAAGGGGAACTGACATTAATTTCAGGGCGCTCTGGCATTGGTAAATCCACCTTACTGCGCACACTTAGTGGACACTGGCCGTTCTTTAGCGGTACGATTTCACGCACAGAGCACGTCATGTGGATCCCACAGCGCTTGTATTTACCTATCAGCCGCTTAGATAACCTATTAGCTTACCCACAAGCTGCCAGCCAATTTAACCAACACGATTTCCAGTATGCACTGACCTTAGTGGGGTTAGAAAAACTACACCATCAGTTAGCCTTAGAAACGGACTGGAACAACCGCCTATCCGGAGGCGAACAGCAACGCATTATGTTTGCGCGTTTGTTGCTTAACCGCCCGAAACTGTTATTGCTTGATGAAACCACATCGGCGCTAGATGAAAACAGCGCATTGGAATTGCTCGCGCTGCTAAAAGCAGAATTGCACGATAGCGCGATTGTCCTCGTCAGCCACCAAAGCTTTGTCACGCAATTTGCAGAACAAAAAATTCACCTTTCAGAGTCTGTCCGTACTGACTCTTTAATGACAGGAACACCTGAATATGCTTCGTAAAATCACTTTTGTTACTTGCATCAGCTTAGTGTTGGGCGGCTGTGCAGGTCATGCTACCACTAGCCAAAATGCACAAACTTTACTGCCTGTGCGTAGCGACCTACAGCATTATAAATTAGATAACGGCCTGCAAGTTTACCTCTTACAGCGTAGCCAGCCAGGTGTTGAGCTGCGTTTATTAGTGAATAGCGGCTCATTGCAAGAAAATGAACAGCAGCTTGGCCTTGCTCACTTTACCGAGCACATGGCGTTTAAAGGCACTAAACATTTTCCCGGCACAACGGGCTTTAAACAGCTGGAACAGCAAGGACTGAAGCTAGGTAGCCACGTCAATGCCATCACCAGTTTAAATTCCACCCTGTATAAGTTGTCGTTACCCGATGCAACCACAAAACAGGTAGAGACAGGCTTGCAAGTCATGGCAGACTGGGCCTCAAATATGACGTTCGACCAAGACGCATTTGAAAAAGAACGTCCAGTGATTGTCGAGGAGTGGCGTTTACGCCAAGGGATGGGTTATCGCATTAATGATAGCCTTGAAAAACTACGTTACCACGGCAGTCGTTATGCAGAACGTAACCCGATTGGCTCCCTTGATATCGTACGCCAAGCCCCAATTGAACAAGCCAAAAACTACTATCAAACATGGTACCAACCACAGCGCATGACCCTGTTAGTGATTGGTGACTTTAATAGTTCTTCAGTTCGCAATCAGGTCAATACGTTATTTGCCTTACCTAAACCTGAAAAAGTGGCGGAAGATAACCCACAATGGAAGCAATTTGCTAGTTCCACCAATATGTTAGTGCAAGGAATTTTTGATAAGGAACAAGGTGCACGCTATGTCCAATTCGCATTGCAAAAGGATGTTAGCGCACCGCTAAATACCCGCTTAGGGCAGCAAGAAGACTTATTAGACAGTTTATGGCTCGCCATTTTAAACCAACGCTTTACGGTGATGGTAGATAACGGCGTTCTACCGTCAATCAGCATCAATGAACAAGGTGCAATGCTGGATAACCAACGTTTACAGCAACTGATGATTATCCACCCGAAAGGCAATGACTATGCAGGTGCCACGCAAATTCTGTTTACGGAATTACAACGATTAGCCACAGAGCCTGTAACCCAAGAAGAGCTCGATAGCGCAAAACAAGCGATGTTGAAAAAACTCAGTTTACAAGCCGCCTCTGAACAGCGTTACAGCAATGATTATCTGGCAGGGCAACTGACGACTGCCCTTGAGTATGACATGCCAATGTGGAATAAACGCCAGCAATTGGATGGCAGCTATCAATTGATTAATGGAATAAAACCACAAGCGTTACAGCAACATGTGGCAAAATTCCTGCAAGTGGCTTCCCCGCGCTTAGCGCTGATTGGCCCAGATACTGATGCCCCAACCGTGGATAAATCCACATTTAATACCCAATGGCTCAACGCCCGCCAAAGCTCACCAGGGCCATTTACGTTGCGTTCAAAAGCGATTACCTTGCAACTGCCTGAAGTAGTAAAAGGCACTATTGTTGAGCAAGACAAATTGCCTGTTGATAAAACCGAGCAATGGATATTAAGTAATGGCATCAAAGTGATTGTTAAAACGGATAAAAATCTTAAAGATGATATTCAGTTTAACCTTCAATTACCAGGCGGCCGTTCCTTAGAAACCCAACAAACTGCAGGTTTAACCGACTGGGCATTGAAACTGCCTGAAAGCAGTGGTTATAGTCACTACAGCGCACGTGATTTAGCGCTGCTGGCAAAACACAACCAAATTTCGCTACGCCCTTACAGTGAGTTACTGACACACGGTTTTCGTGGTAAAACCCCTGTAGATAACCTCGAAACGGCATTGCAGCTGCTGAATTTAAAGCTCACTGCGCCGCAATTTAGCGGGGAAAAACTCGAGCAACAAAAACAGTCTTTCGCGTTAAATTTATCGAAAACCCCGGTAGAGCGAACCTTCCTCGATAATATCAATCAGGAAAGTTATACCCACGGTGAATTTTTAGTCATCAATCCACAAGGTGGCTGGCAGCAATTCACCGCACAACAATTGCAACAAGCCAATCGCCAATTGCTCACCTCAACCGCGGATATGACGTTGGTCATAACAGGGGCGATGAATAGCAAGGACCTGAAACCAATGTTAGAGAAATGGGTTGCTTCACTGCCATCTAGTGACCAAAAATTGGTATCACGCGACCAAGGTATCATGCCAAAAATGGCGAGTTTCAATAAAACCTACCCAATCAGTAGCAGTGATAAAAGCATGGTAAGCATTCAATTTGCGGCGCCTGCGGTTTGGTCGCAACAAGATCAACTGGCACTGCAATTGATTGATACCCTTGTTAGTCAACGCTTACGCGGGGAACTACGTGAAAAAGCCAGCGGAATTTATGCGCTCGGTTTTTCGCAGATGTTAGCGAAAAAACCACAGCCTTATTACCTTGCTCGCTTGAACTTCACCACTTCCCCTGAGCGTGCGCAGGAAATGACGGCAATCGCGCAAAAAACCATTACGCAAATTCGCCAATCGGGTGTGAGTGAAAAAGAGTTAACTGAAGCGAAAAATATTTGGCTGACTGAAAACTCACAAGTAACAGATAGTTCAAGCTATTGGACCGAAGCTTTGGCACAAATTGCCGCTGATGATGGGCAATATCAGCGTTTAAACCAAGAACAAGATATTATTCGCCAACTCACAGTTGAGGATATTAATCGTTTAACTCACCAGTATTTAGGGCAAAATAGCAAAGTGTTTATGATGACGCCTTAAGTACTCAATCAAAATTAGAAAGCCAGCAATGCATTGTTGGCTTTCTGTCTCAATTTACCCTTCTTACTATTCAAAAACTAAAAATTTTTTTCATCTCTTTTTTCACCCCTGAGTAGGCTTTTTCTATTTTTTCTAAGAAAAAAAATAATTTCCACTCAATGGTATTTAACCATTTCTCCATTGAGGTTTTAGGCTTAGGTTCAGGTATAGTATCATCGAATATACTAATAGGCTTGACCGTTTCATTTTTTATTTCAATATCGTCTTTAAGTTTAAGCTTAATTTCATCTAATGCTTTTTTTGATAAAATATCACATGCTATGTTAAATAGTTCATTTATTTTTATCTTAAATACTTCTGGTTGTTCATTTTCCTTCCAATTAGACAATTTCTGGCCGAAACAACTAAATAGCTCGTCGGTAATATTTTTCTCTCTACTAATTTCAAAAACATTTTTAATTAATTCATTATATAACCTATCGGAAACATCAATCGAGTCAGATGTTTCCTTAGTTTTCTCTGGTTGCGAAGACAAAGAGTTTAAATTAGTATCTTGCGTAGACCTATCTATTTCCATAGGTTTATCTAAATAGTCAATTATAAATTTATTTGTAAGAGAACCTTGATTTGAAAATAATTCAAGAAAATCATAAATTTTAACCACAATATCATCAGAAGAGTTTGTTTCTTTCATTTTGTTAATTGATTTTTTAATTAAATCAATATCCCCCTCCCTAACTCCATTTTTTTTCAATGAACTATATAAGCTTTTTTCGACTTCACCTGGAGTGGTAAGTGCATTCGTTAATTGCTGCCATTCCGGTTGCTTACTGATTTTTACTTCATATTCATTATTTTCAAATCCAACTTGGTCTCTATTACTGTCTTTCAATACACCTTGAAGCTGAGTCTCCGTATTTTTAAGATCATCAATCTTATTTTTATTATTTCTCCTTAGATTTAGATGTGATAATTTTGTATTCTGCTTAATCTTTTTTATTTGTTTAGCAACACATTTTTTAATTTTTTTTGGGGCATCTTTTAGCTGCGCCTTAGTCACAGCTAAGCTGGGGAAAAAGTTTTTTTGATTCATTGATTCAAGCATAATAATTTCTCCTAATAAATAACTGAATGCTATTTAGTCAAAATAGTATATGTATTTATTATATGGTGATATCAAATAGTGATTTCGTATAGTTGCCAGTAACTCAATTTGCAAAACCTTTCATTACAGAGGTGGATATCAATTGACATGCCATATTTTTAATGTGATTAATATTCCCCACCAAATTATAACAAGAGAAAATTATGAGCGACGTCACTATACGCAGAGCAACACTGGGCGATGTGCCTGCAATCACCCAAATGCACGCTGACTATTCCGCCTATGCCAATACATTACAGTTGCCTTACCCAACAGAAAAAACATGGGAAGCCCGCCTTGGTACCAATGACCCACTCGTCACTCAGTTTGTTGCCACCATTGATGATGAAGTTGTAGGGTTACTCGCTATCCAGCAACCAAGCCAAATACGCCGCCGCCATGTGGCCACCTTTGGCATCACGGTTAGTGAAGCCCACCAAGGCAAAGGTATTGGCTCACAACTAATGCAAGTGATGGTGGATTACTGCGATAACTGGTTGAATGTGCGCCGTATTGAATTGGAAGTATTTGCCGCCAACGATAATGGCCTTGGCTTATATCAGAAATTTGGCTTCGTGCAAGAAGGCCGTATGCGAGACTACGCCTTCCGTGATGGGCAATACGTTGATGCCGTGATGATGAGCAGGATAAAAACTAATAATTAAAAAAATGCCACGCTATACGTGGCATTTTAAAGAAATCATCTCGGTATTTTGCTAACGACTATTTGTCGCCTAACAGCACCGAATCCAGCGCAATTTCAATCATTTCGTTGAATGTTGTTTGGCGTTCGTCCGAAGTGGTTTGCTCGCCTGTTTTGATGTGATCAGATACAGTACAGATAGCCAGTGCGCGCGCACCGTATTCTGCCGCAACACCATAGATACCCGCAGCTTCCATTTCAACACCTAAGATGCCGTATTTTTCCATCACTTTGAACATGTCTGGATCTGGCGTATAGAACAGGTCAGCAGAGAACAGGTTACCCACACGGACGTTAACTTTTCTGGCTTTTGCCGCTTCAACCGCGTTGTGAACTAAATCATAATCTGCGATTGCCGCGAAATCTTGGTCTTTGAAACGCAGGCGGTTAACTTTAGAGTCTGTGCAAGCACCCATACCGATAACAACATCACGCAGTTTCACATCATCCATCACTGCACCACATGAACCTACACGGATAATCACTTTCACACCGAAATCGGTGATCAATTCTTTTGCATAGATTGAGCAAGAAGGGATACCCATGCCGTGACCCATAACAGAAATCTTACGACCTTTATAAGTCCCTGTAAAACCTAACATGCCACGAACATTGTTCACTTGACGGACATCTTGCAGGAAAGTTTCTGCGATGTATTTTGCACGTAATGGATCACCTGGCATCAGAACGACATCAGCGAAATCACCCATTTCTGCATTAATATGTGGAGTTGCCATGATTATTTCCCTTTAAACAATAAAATTTTTTAAAATAAATAAGGTGGTCCCCCACCTTATTATTAGAATCAGTATGCCATTACCCTAAGCAATGTAAATTTTAGCCAACACCGTACAGCTCAAAGTATGACGGTAAAGTTTGCTCATTACTCTAAGCAACTTATTACCCTAAGTAACTTATTACCCTAGATAATTTGAGTTGTAGCTAGGCGGCTAGCAAAACCATCCCTATGAGCATACACAAGTATGTGATTAGGGTGGATTTGTGCAGCCAACACCGCTACAGCTCAAAGTATGACGGGTAATTGGGATTAAAGCATTGGTTTGCCGTAATCCATTGGAGACAAATCAAAATACTTAGCGACTGTCTGACCAATATCTGCGAACGTTTCGCGGTGACCTAATGAACCTGGTTTCACTTTTGGTCCATAAACCAGAACAGGAATGTGCTCACGAGTATGGTCAGTTCCTGGCCAAGTTGGGTCACAACCGTGGTCAGCAGTTAAAATCAGAATGTCATCTTCTTTAACCAGTTTCATTAATTCAGGTAAGCGACGGTCAAATAATTCGAGTGCTGCGGCATAGCCAGCAACATCACGGCGGTGGCCGTAAGCTGAGTCAAAGTCAACAAAGTTAGTGAATACGATGGTGTTATCACCCGCCAGTTTCATTTCTTCTACTGTTGCATCAAACAGTGCATCGATACCTGTTGCTTTGATTTTCTTAGTGATACCAACGTGCGCGTAAATATCCGCAATTTTGCCGATAGAAACGACTTCACCTTGTTTCTCATCCACTAATTTTTTCAGTACAGTTGGTGCTGGTGGCTCAACCGCTAAATCGTGACGGTTGCCTGTACGCGAGAAGTTACCTGCTTTATCACCCACAAATGGACGCGCGATAACACGGCCAATGTTATAACCACCTTTGGTTAACTCTTCACGTGCGATTTCGCACAGCTCATACAGTTTGTCTAAGCCATACGTTTCTTCGTGGCACGCAATTTGGAATACAGAGTCTGCAGAGGTATAGAAAATTGGTTTCCCAGTTTTCATGTGCTCTTCACCCAGTTGGTCTAGGATGACAGTACCAGATGAATGGCAGTTACCTAAGTAGCCTGGCAGGTTGGCTTTTTTAACTAAAGTATCTAGCAGTTCTTGTGGAAAGCTGTTTTCTTCGTCAGAGAAATATCCCCAATCGAATAACACAGGCACACCTGCGATTTCCCAGTGGCCTGATGGGGTATCTTTACCAGAAGAAATCTCGCTTGCGTAACCATATGCACCGATAATTTCAGCATTAGGATCAAGACCCGCAGGGAATGAACCGCTTGATTCTTCTCCTGCTTTACCTAAACCTAATTTTGTTAAATTAGGTAAATGCAGAGGCCCTTTACGACCAATATCCGCTTCGCCGCGTGCACAAGCATCTGCAATGTGACCCAATGTATTTGAGCCTTCATCACCAAATTTATGTGCATCGTGTGCAGCGCCGATCCCAAAGGAATCCAAAACCATAATAAATGTGCGTTTCATATTTTTCTCCTGCGGTATTTATTAGAACGATATACCACTAAAATCTATTTGTATTACTCGCTGATTTGGCGATAAACCATCGGCGTTTGCTCTGGGGAATTTTCACCAATTACCATTGCTGCGCGCACTTCTTTTGCCGCTTCTTCCCATGCTTTTTCACTGTTTGCATGGATAATTGCCAATGGTGTTTGTGTATCCACTTTCGCGCCGAGTGCCGCGATATCACTCAAACCAACACTGTAGTCAATTGGGTCAGTTGCTTTGCGGCGACCGCCGCCTAATGTCACAACGGACATCCCCAATGCACGCGTATCCATTTGCGTGATAATACCGTCTTTCGGTGCATAAACTGCTTTGCTCAGCACAGCAGTTGGTAGGTATTTGTCATAATTTTCAACAAAATCTACTGGGCCTTTTTGTGCTGCAACCATACGACCAAACACTTCTGCCGCTTTACCGTTATCCAGCACCGCTTGCAGTTTTTGGCGAGCCTCTTCACGAGTAGCCGCTAACGAGCCTGAAACCAGCATTTCCACACAAAGTGCCATTGTCACTTCATACAGACGCGGGTTGCGGTATTCGCCAGTTAAGAATTGCACTGCTTCGCGCACTTCAACCGCATTACCCGCACTGGACGCCAATACTTCGTTCATGTCGGTTAACAATGCCGTCGTTTTACATCCTGCGCCATTTGCCACTTTGACAATTGACTCTGCCAGTTCTTCTGATTTCTCATAGGTTGGCATAAATGCACCAGAGCCGACTTTTACGTCCATAACTAAGGCATCAAGGCCTTCAGCCAGTTTTTTACCTAAAATGGATGCCGTAATCAGCGGAATCGAGTCAACTGTTGCAGTAATATCACGGGTTGCATAAAAACGTTTATCTGCTGGCGCTAATGAATTGGTTTGCCCAATAATTGCCACACCCACATCTTTAATAATGTCACGGAAACGAACATCATCAGGAAAGATGTCGAAATTAGGAATAGCTTCCAGCTTATCCAACGTACCACCTGTATGACCCAGACCACGGCCTGAAATCATAGGGACATAACCGCCGCATGCAGCGACCATTGGGCCTAGCATCAGTGAAGTCACATCACCAACACCGCCTGTAGAGTGCTTGTCCACCAACGGGCCGTTAAGGTTAAGTGATTTCCAATTCAGCACCGTTCCTGAATCACGCATAGCCAGCGTCAGTGCAACACGCTCAGGCATCGTCATATCGTTAAAATAGATGGTCATTGCCAGTGCAGCAATTTGACCTTCCGAAACAGAATTATCACGAACACCATTGATAAAAAAGCGAATTTCCTCTTCGCTTAATGGTTTACCATCGCGTTTTTTACGAATAATTTCTTGTGCCAGAAACACGATATACTCCTTTAAAGTCGAATTTATCGGCTAACAATAATGCGAAAATTAATAACTGCTGCTTGATTTTTTAACGTCGTAACCCAGCGTGTTTAATAAATTTGCTAATAAGCTTGATGCGCCAAAACGGAAGTGGCGGCTATCAGCCCAATTGTCACCTAAAATTCGGCCTGCTAATGCTAAGTAATCAGCCGCTTCTTCTGCGGTACGTACACCACCAGCAGGTTTGAAACCAACGGTTTTTGCAACGCCCATATCACTGATGACTTGCATCATGATTTCTGCACTTTCTAATGTTGCGTTAACAGGCACTTTACCTGTTGAGGTTTTGATAAAGTCAGCACCAGCTTTAATTGAAATTTCAGACGCTTTACGAATTAACGCAGCATCTTTTAATTCACCCGTTTCAATGATCACTTTCAGTAACACATTGGCAGCTGCACATGCGTCTTTACACGCTTTGACTAAATCAAAACCAATTTGTTCATTGCCTGCGATCAGCGCACGGTATGGGAATACAACGTCAACTTCATCCGCACCATAAGCGATAGCGGCTTTAGTTTCTGCTAATGCGATTTCAATATCATCATTACCGTGTGGGAAGTTGGTTACGGTCGCGATGCGAACGTCAGGCGTACCTTGCTCACGCAAAGTTTTACGCGCAATTGGAATAAAACGAGGGTAGATACAAATTGCCGCTGTGTTGCCAGCAGGGCTTTTGGCTTGATGACATAATGCGATCACTTTTGCATCAGTGTCGTCATCATTCAATGTGGTTAAATCCATCAGGGACAGCGCGCGTTGTGCGGCTGCTTTTAAATCAGTCATATAACTCTCCAACGTTATTAATTCTTCAGAACGACACGTTCTTTGTTGGCGAGCGGGCTTGGTTCCTTAAAGATGCCAGCCGGATGCTTCCGAACTGAGCAGCTGAGTTCCTTCTCACCGCACGATGCCCTAGAGTCATTCGACTCTGAGAACTAGCAGTTCCATTAGCAGCTTACTAGTGTCTATTTGACCATGGAACAGCGTCACTTTATGTGCTACAAATCACATTAATCGACTGAATGTTACATTATTAAATATAATTATGTGAATAAGATCTCATTATACCCGATCTATCTGTTAATTTATTCACTCAAATGGCTTTTCTAACCTTAAACAATCATTAATTGACTAAGTTAAGAATAGTTGAAATTCTGCCTTTGAATATAAAAGATAGCAAAAGAATATAACCGATAAAAATAAAAGCGAAAGAGCTACGCCCTTCCGCTTCTATAGTGAACAGGCTGAATAAACCTGCCTAAAATCTTACACGATGCTTTATGCTACCGCGGCTGCCCCCAAGGTCAAGAAGAAGCCAGCAATAGTCGCACTCATTAAGTTCGACAATGTTCCTGCCATGACAGCTTTCATGCCAAGACGCGCAACGTCGCCACGGCGATTTGGTGCCATTCCGCCTAAACCACCCAGCAAAATTGCCACTGACGATAAGTTCGCAAAACCACACAATGCGAATGAAATAATGGCTTTTGTATGATCAGACAGTACTTGCTTACCTGCCGCAATCACTTCTGCATCTGCCTTCATGTATTCACCGAAATTCATGAAGGCAACAAATTCATTCACAACAATTTTTTGACCAATAAATGAGCCCGCAATAGTGGCTTCACTCCACGGCACACCAATTAAGTAAGCGATAGGCGCAAACAACCAACCTAATAGCAACTCAAGGGACAGCTGAGGATAATCAAACCAGCCACCAATACCACCTAAAATACCGTTGATTAATGCAATCAATGCAATGAACGCTAATAACATTGCGCCAACATTCAATGCTAATTGCATCCCTGACGATGCTCCCGCTGCTGCGGCATCAATAATATTTGCAGGACGTTCATCTTCTGCAACTAAATCAGTCGCGTTAACTCTATCGCGCGCATCTTCTGTTTCAGGAACCATCAGTTTTGCGAATAACAGACCACCAGGTGCTGCCATAAATGATGCAGCAATCAAGTATTCCATTGGCACGCCCATTTGTGCGTAACCCGCTAACACAGAACCCGCCACTGACGCTAAACCACCACACATGATCGCGAACAGTTCAGAAGTGGTCATAGTTGCAATATAAGGACGAACAACTAAAGGTGCTTCAGTTTGACCCACGAAAATGTTCGCCGTCGCAGATAAGGACTCAGTTCGTGATGTGCCAAGAACTTTCTGTAAACCGCCACCCAATACTTTAATCACCAACTGCATGATACCTAAGTAATAAAGTACAGCGATCAACGATGAGAAAAACACAATGATAGGCAGAACGCGAAAAGCAAAAATAAAGCCGCCACCGCCAAATAATTCAAACATTTTGTCGGACACTAAGCCGCCAAAAATAAAGCTCATACCATCTTGACCATATCCGATGACTTTAGAAACACCATCAGACATCCCTTGTAGCACGCTGCGCCCAGCAGGGACATATAACACTAATGCGCCGATTGCCAACTGGATAATAAAAGCACCACCTACAGTGCGAAGTCTTATCGCTCGGCGATTGCTAGAAAATAGGATAGCTATCGCGATGAGTACCGCCATTCCTATAATACTCATAATGAGTTGCATGGAAGGATCCCTGTTCACTTGATTCTAGGTTGATATATAAGGAAACGTGTAAGTCACCTTGTCTCTTTGTGTGATGATTATACCTAGTCATCATGAATAACTCGCAATGTTCATCACAAATACGAGGTGCAAGAAACACTGAAAATTCAAATAATGTGATAAAAATCACAAAACTGAGTCGGTTTTATCTGGAAAGGCTCTAAAGGTGCCATAAGTCGTAGTAAAAGCTGAATGGATTAAATCAGATGGGAAACAGATTTATATAAGTATTACTTATCGTTTTAACTGTTTTTACTTTGTCAGATTAAATAACGATAGGCTATTATTGTAAAGTTGTTGAGCGATTTCTTCTGGAGATTCGTGGCGAAGCTCACAAAATGAACGAAAAACCCACTCAAGACGCTCTGGCCGATTGGGCTCGCCCTGGAAACCTGAAACAGGCATATCTGGCGCATCAGTTTCAAACAATAATGATGTGAGTGGTAATTGCGACATCACATAGCGAGTTTTATTAGCGCGCTCATAGGTTATCGTTCCCCCTACACCAATATAATAACCAAGTTTAACAAAAGCTTGAGCTTGGGATAAGCTCCCCGAAAAACCATGTACCACACCGCGAGCAGGCACATCAATACGGCGCAATATCGCTGCTAGTGGGTCATGCGTTTTGCGGGAATGCAAAATGACAGGTAAATCAAACTGCTTTGCCAGCTTAAGTTGCGCAATTAACAATTGCTGTTGGCGCTCAAACTGCGGGTTTGGCATGTATAGATCGAGTCCAATTTCCCCTACTGCCACGCAGTTTTTATTTTTCTGCTGAAGGTAATCCACTAATACATCAAAATGTGCATCTTGATACTGACTGATATACAGAGGATGAAACCCCATCGCTGCATGCAATTGTGGGTATTGCTGCGCCAATTGCCATACACGAGCGAAGTTATCTAAACTCACCGTAGGAATAACAATCTGTTCTACGCCACTTTGTTGTGCAAGGTGCAAGCTTTCGCTAAGCGCATCACTAAAAGGCGGAAAATCAAAATGGCAGTGTGTATCAATAAATTGTGGTTTATCCATTACGATTTTCATTCACTGGCAATATAATTGAAGGTGCCTCGACAAGCTCTGGCACTAAGTCTTCAGGCACTGATGCATTTTGCTCTGAAGGTTCGATATCAATCTCAAGGGGATTGAGTTCCATCTTCCGCGCCAAAGTGCGACTGAAGCTGTTTTGACTCTGATTAAACCCTGCACCAAGAGCAGCAATGAAATAACGCCCACAACGTCGCCCTGTATGATAGTCTTCATTTAAGGAAGAGACTTTACTCCCCAACGCACTACTTTTTAGCGGAACAGGTGGGTAAATTTCGAAAACTTGCACATCTTTAGGCGGATTTTCAATAAATTCTTGCGTCTTACGATAGCTTTTCAGATGCACTTTCAACATCGCCGCCATGCGCTGTAATCCGTTATTCTCACCTTCCAACCAGCGCGTCATTCTTTTCACCCATTCAGGGGTGAAATACATTTGGGATGGCACAGTACGGATCACCACAATTGTTTCAGCCCCGCGTCGGTAGGCTTCTTCAACAGGGATTGCCGCACTAATCCCACCATCGTGGTATAACGTGCCATCAAATTCAACGCCTTCGCGGTAGAACCCAGGGATTGCACTCGATGCACGAATAATATCCAGCCAAGTATCTGCATTGGGTTGTAAAAACTCAGCAGAAAAATCATCACTACGGCTAGCCCCCATATAAAATTCACGGCCTGAATCCAAGAGATCCAGACCCGCTTCTATTCTCAAAGGGAACTCTTTTGCTGTGGTTTCTATCAACCAATCGAGGTCAATGAGGTGACCCCCACGGATAAAACGTAGTGGATTAAAAAACGCAGAATTGGTGGTATAACGGGTGATCACACGGCGAGCGTAGCCTGCTTGCCCGCAAATATAAGCAGACAAATTTTGCGCCCCTGCGGAGGTACCAATCATTAAATCAAATGGATTAAAGTCAGAAATCAGAAACTCGTCCAGTACACCTGCAGTAAAAATCCCTCGCTGCCCGCCACCTTCACAAATCAATGCGGTTTTTCCTGAGTTGATATTATCTAAAAATGCGAGAGGCTCAATAGTGCCTAAAGTGACTGAAACGTGTTTTCCCATAATACACCTGAATGAATTGAATAGCGTTCATGACTCAAAAACAGAATGAGCTTCCCTTTGAAAGCTCATTCTATCGGCATTGTACAATAAACATTCATCAATTCGGGCTATTGAGACATTTATTTACAGATTAGTTAGCAAGCACTAATCCATTTTGCACAGATTTCACGCCATTAACGCGGGAAGCGACCTGCGTAATTTTATCGATTTGGTCAGCTGATTTCACAAAACCCGAGAGATAGACTACACCGTTAACAGTTTTGACGGATACACTATTGCTGGAAATTCCCTTGGTGCCCAGTAATTTTCCTTTCACATCTGCAGTAATTGCCGAATCATCAATGTATTCGCCCGTATTTTTTGCGCCGCTAGAAATAGCATTCCCCGTATCTTTACCTGCCATTTCAACGGTTTTGGCCGCACTGTCCCACGTTTCAGAAGCTTGTTTTTTCAGCGCGCCGTCTGATGATGAGCTGCATGCAGTGAGTGCAAAGCTCAATCCAATAGCAGTAAAACTACTTAATAGCATTGCCTTTTTCATAGGAACCTTCCTTTCACTGTGGTAAACGAGTTAACGTTACTAGCCTAAGTAAAAAAACAGAAAAAATAAAGTGGTTCAAGGGTAAAGACAGAATATTCTTGATGAAATAGTTTTAAAGATAGGAAAAGGCTCTCTAAAAGAGCATCAGGAAGAGATAACCCGCTACTTCATGATGAAATAGCGGGTTAAAAACAAGACTAGTGCTCGCGTGTTTTACGGAACCGAACGTCTGGGTAACGTTCGCTGGTCAGGTTGAGGTTCACCATCGTTGGTGCGATATACGATAAGTTATCACCGCCATCAAGGGCTAAGTTTTGCTCATTTTTGCGCTTAAATTCTTCGAATTTCTTCGCATCATCGCACTCAACCCAACGTGCCGTTGAAACGTTAACAGCTTCGTAAATCGCTTCAACGTTGTATTCACTTTTCAGGCGCGAAACGACCACGTCAAACTGTAGTACCCCTACCGCACCGACGATTAAATCGTTATTGGTTAATGGACGGAACACCTGCACCGCACCTTCTTCAGATAACTGAACCAGCCCTTTCAGCAGCTGTTTTTGCTTCAGTGGATCACGTAAACGAATGCGACGGAACAGCTCTGGTGCAAAGTTCGGGATACCCGTGAATTTGAGTTCTTCACCTTGGGTGAACGTATCACCAATTTGAATCGTCCCGTGGTTATGCAAACCAATGATATCCCCAGCGTAGGCATTTTCGACCTGAGAACGATCCCCTGCCATAAAGGTTAATGCATCGGAAATTACCACGTCTTTTTTGATTCGCACTTGGCGTAACTTCATTCCTTTTTCGTAGGTGCCTGAAACAATACGCATAAACGCAACGCGGTCACGGTGTTTCGGGTCCATATTAGCTTGGATTTTAAAGACGAAGCCCGTGAATTTTTCTTCTGTGGCTTCAACTTCACGCACGTCAGTTTGGCGGGCTTGTGGTGCTGGCGCCCACTCGACCAAGCCGTCTAACATGTGGTCAACACCAAAGTTACCTAATGCGGTACCGAAGAAAACAGGGGTCAATTCCCCTTCTAAAAACGCATCATGGTCAAATTCGTGGGAAGCGCCTTGAACTAGCTCTAACTCATCACGCAATTGTGCAGCCAATTCATCACCCACCGCCGCATCTAAATCAGGGTTATTTAACCCTTTGATGATACGAACTTCTTGAATTGTATGACCTTGACCTGTTTGGTAAAGAATCGTCTCATCACGCAGTAAATGATAAACCCCCTTGAATAACTTACCGCAACCAATAGGCCAAGTGATTGGACAACAAGCAATTTTCAGCTCATTTTCCACTTCATCCAGTAGTTCCATTGGATCACGAATATCACGGTCGAGTTTATTCATGAAAGTCAGAATTGGCGTGTCACGCAGACGGGTAACTTCCATCAGTTTACGAGTACGATCCTCAACCCCTTTACCAGAGTCAATAACCATTAAGCAGCAGTCAACAGCAGTTAACGTACGATAGGTATCTTCAGAGAAGTCTTCGTGCCCTGGGGTATCCAGTAAGTTAACTAAGCAATCATTGTACGGAAACTGCATCACAGATGTGGTAATCGAAATACCACGCTGTTTTTCCATTTCCATCCAGTCGGATTTTGCATGCTGATTGGAGCCACGGCCTTTTACTGTACCTGCACGTTGAATAGCGTGCCCGAACAGCAATACTTTTTCTGTAATCGTGGTTTTACCCGCATCGGGGTGAGAGATGATAGCAAACGTTCTACGCGTGCTAACTTCCTGTAGAAAATTCTGATCTGTCATTTAACCGTTCTTTTCGTCTGAATACAGATTTATAGCGGCACGCGTCTTAGCTTAATGTAGCATTTAGCGGTGCAAATCCGTCTTGTTAAACATAATTGGCGGATATTTTCGCAGATCTTGGGGGTATTAACAATCAAAGCATCGAGGTATGACAAAAACAATACCCCGATGAGACATAAAAATGACTTAAATAACGAACGGATTACGACAAAATCAATTGAGTGATTTCATCGCCTAACGCCTGAGTACTTGCATTACCGCCCATATCAGGGGTTAAGTGACGGCGCTCTTTGATCGCCGTTTCCACCGCAACCATAATGCTATCGTGCATTTCAGGGCAACCTAAGTGTTGCATCATCATCGCTGCCGCCCAAATCGTCCCTATTGGATTAGCAATATTTAACCCTGCAATGTCAGGGGCTGAGCCATGGACTGGCTCAAACATCGATGGGAAGTCTTTTTCTGGGTTGATATTGGCAGACGGTGCAATCGCAATGGTCCCTGTACAAGCAGGGCCTAAATCAGACAAAATATCCCCAAATAAATTTGACCCAACAATCACATCGTAAAACTCTGGCATACGCACTAAGTTTGCCGCAAAAATATCAATGTGAAATTGATCGACTTTAATCTCTGGGTAGTGTTTTGCCATTTCTGCCACGCGGCTATCCCAATACGGCATGGAGTGGAATAATCCGTTAGATTTAGTGGCTGAACTCAGGTGTTTTTTCTCACGAGTTTGTGCTAATTCAAACGCATATTTTAAAATGCGGTCAGTGCCTTTGCGGGTAAAAATACTTTGTTGCAGCACCATTTCATCTTCAGTGCCTTCATATTGAATACCACCAATAGCAGAGTATTCTCCTTCTACGTTTTCACGCACCACATAAAAATCAATATCCCCTGGTTTTTTATCCGCCAGTGGGCATTTGATCCCATCAAATAAGCGAACTGGGCGCAGGTTAACATACTGGTTAAATGCACGGCGAATAGGCAACAATAAGCCCCATAACGAAATATGGTCTGGTACACCAGGGAAACCTACAGCACCAAGAAAAATCGCATCAAACTTTTTCAGTTGTTCTAAACCGTCTTCTGGCATCATACGCCCAGTGCGGTGATAGGTTTCACATGACCAATCAAATTGTGTAAAGTTAAGTTTTACATTGTGTTTGCTTGCTGCGGCTTGTAAAACTTTTAACCCCTCGGGGATCACTTCCGTACCAATACCATCGCCAGGAATAACCGCTATGTTGAATTGTGACATGGTGAAAACCTCTGATAAATGAATTAGGTGTGTTTTTCTCCAGTTTAGGGATTGCTGTGATAAAGTATAGACATGAACTGTAATCCTTAGGTTTACAAACTATGAACAAGCTCCCTGCGTTAGAGGACATTCGCGTTTTTGTCACTGTCGCCCACTTAATGAGTTTTTCTCAAGCGGCAGCACAGCTATTGGTTTCACCTGCCTATATTTCTAAACGAATCAAACTGTTGGAAGAAAATCTTGGGCAAACGCTATTTTTTCGAAGTGCACGCTCAATTAAGCTCACGCATGAAGGGCAAATTATTCTACGCAGCAGCGAATTGATGTTAGCGGAACTTGAACATATGCAAGAAACGCTCAATGCTTGCCGTGAAGAAATCCGTGGTACACTGCGGATCAGTTGTAGCACAGGGTTTGGCAGCACTCATATCAATCCGTTTATCCTATCATTACGCGCTCAGTACCCTTTATTAGCTATCGACCTCACGTTAACAGATAAATCTGTCGATATTATTAATGAAAACATTGATGTGGATATTTGTATCGGAGGCACTATCTCCGATCAGTTTATTGCACGGCGTATCGCTGCCAATCAACGCATACTCTGTGCCGCACCTCGCTATTTAGAAAAAAATGGCTATCCAGTATATCCACAAGAACTTGAACAAAAACATTCTTGTATTGCGATTAAAGAACGCAATCAAGCCCCCGCGGTGTGGAAATTAGCCCACAACCAAGAAAGTATGACCGTTAGCCCAAACAGTCAACTCACCGTGAATAATGGTGAGGTTGCAAAGCAATGGTGTTTAAGTGGGGAAGGCATCCTACTGCGATCATTGTGGAGCGTCTTGCCAGAATTAGAATCTGGACAGTTAGTGCGTGTTCTCCCAGAATGGTACCAAACCGCAGATGTTTATGCCGTTTATTCGAGAAGTATTCGAACAAGTGCTAATCTTAGAGTTTTCATTGAAAATCTCGAACAGTACCTTGCGACCCATTTGCAAAATGGATTTATGGCAACACCTTCAGTAAAGGTTGATAGCAATTGATGACAGAAACTGAGACATTCAAAGAACGTTTATTAAAATTACTCAAACAAAAGAAAATGAGCCAACTTAAGGCGGCACAAGCCCTTGGCGTCTCCCGAACCGCCGTCAATAAGTGGACAAAAGGTGGTATGATCGACGAAGACAACCTTGATAAATTGGCAACGTTACTGGATGTCGATAAAATTTGGTTAAAATACGGCGAATATACGAACAACCAAATCACGGTCACCAATGCAGGGGTGATGCGTAACATCAACGAAGTGCACCTGCAAGAATCTGCCGATATCGTAACGTGGGAGTGGGATTTGCTCACAGGGGAATTGAACTACTCAGATAATGTCGAAGCCGTTTATGGCATTAAAATTACGACTAATGAAGATTTTTGGGCATTGATGGCGCCTGAGTCCAAAGAGAAGCTGGTGAATGGTTACTCAAAAATCATTCGTGAAGGCGGTGCCCATGAGATGGATTTTAAAATTAACTGGGAAGGCGAGTACCGTTGGATCACTTCTCGCGCCACAGGGGTTAAAGGGCCAAATGGCAAAGTCACTAAATTGGTTGGGATCAGCCTTGATAATACCGAACGCAAGAATAGCGAATTACGCCTACGAAAAATTAAGTGCTATTTTGATGTTTTACTCTCCCACTTCAATTACTTAGTCGCTTTCACTGACAAAGCTGGTGAAATTCTTGCCAGTAACTTAAGTAGCCAATCCACTGAAATTGACTACCTCGAACTGCAACGTTTATTGTACCAACTCATCATTAATCACAAAACATGGCTAGAAGAAGTGTGCCAAACAGGCCGTGGACAAATTGTGTTCCAAGATAAACAAATTACTGCCTATCAACATTTTAATGATGAAAACCAACCCTTTTTGATGTTTGAACTCAAACCAATTTGATACTCCCCCCACAAACAACGGTGGGGGAATGCATTTATAAATCAAGTACTAAACGCTTACTTCTTGCCCTAGATACGCACAACATCATGGTTTTTTGCTCTGCTTTCTCATCGTCATCTAAATAGTGGTCACGATGATCAGCTTCGCCTTCAAGGATCGCGGTTTCGCAGGTTCCGCAAACCCCATTACGACATAAACACTCCACATTGATGCGCTTATCCGCTTCAATAGCCTGTAAAATAGACATATCTTTGCCAACTTCTAAGCTAAAGCCTGAACGTTGAAAGTAAACTTCGAAAGAATCCCCTTCACTGGCGACTTCACCAAAGTTTTCAAAATGTACCTGTGATCCCCCTAAGTATTGGTTACCTTTTTCAATCACCTCATTAATTAATGATTGAGGGCCGCACACGTACACATGGCTAGACGAAGGTTGGGACTGAATCAATTGCTCGACAGACATCCTCTGCCCTTGGCTGCCATCATAAAGGTGCAAACGTGAGCCAATACGCTCTTGTAAATGCTCGACAAACGCAGCGGTTTTCACATCGCGAAAGCAATAATGTAACTCAAAGTCCATACCGCCTTGCTCTAATTCATACAAATAAGACAAAAACGGTGTGATACCGATCCCCCCAGCAATTAGCAAGTGCTTACACTGGTTATCCTGTTCAAGGGAAAAGAAATTTTGAGCAGGTGAAAGATGAATACAATCTCCAACAGACAGCTGCTCATGCATAAATGCCGATCCACCTTTCGAGTTTTCATCACGCAAAACGGAAATACAGTAACTGCCTCTATGTTTTGGGTCGCTAATCAGCGAATAAGCGCGCTGTAAGCCCGTTTGCTCCCCCATATGTACAGTGACATGACTGCCTGCACTAAAAGGCAAGAAATTTCCCTCTTGGGCAACAAATTCAAACATTTTAACGGTTGAACTCACTTGTTCGATTCGGCTGACATTCACTGCAATTTTTTCTTGGCTCATCACCGCGTCCCTCTTATTCGCCGACATCTAAGCACAGGTATTTGATATTTAAGTAATCTTCAATACCATATCGAGACCCTTCTTTACCTAGCCCTGATTGTTTAACCCCACCAAATGGTGCCACTTCATTAGAAATCAACCCTGTATTGATCCCCACCATGCCACTTTGCAGTTTTTCAGCGACGCGATAAACACGGTTCACATTACGGGAGAAGAAGTAAGCCGCGAGTCCATAAATGGTATTATTTGCTCGCGTAATAACTTCATTTTCATCAGTAAAGCGGATCAACGTTGCGATAGGTCCAAAGATTTCCTCGTGCACAATGTCCATCGAATCATCAACATCCACCAGCACTTTTGGATTGAAAAAATGACCTTGCTCTTTGATTTCATTTCCCAATACCAACTGTTTTGCACCTTTTGCCAATGCGTCTTGCAATAGTGCATTCATGCCTTCAATAGCCCGCGAGGTAATCATTGGTCCAATATCTGTACCAACATCCACCCCGTTCCCAACTTTCAACTTGGCGACTTCTGCAACAAACTTGGTCTTAAATTCGTCGAAAATAGCATCATGAAGGTAGAAGCGGTTGACGCAAACACAGGTTTGGCCACCATTACGGAATTTCGCTTGAACTGCACTGCTCACCGCTTTATCAATGTCCGCATCCTCGAACACAATAAACGGTGCATTACCGCCAAGCTCTAACGACGTTTTCTTGATGGTTGATGCACATTGTTCTGATAGCACACGACCGACTTGTGTTGAACCTGTAAATGAAAACTTGCTGATAAGCTCATGTTTTGTCAGCTTTTCCCCTAAAACTCGAGAATCCCCAGTGATGACGTTAAATATCCCTGCTGGAATACCGGCTTCATCCGCCAGCTGCGCTAATGCGAGAGCAGTAAAAGGTGTTTCTGTTGCAGGCTTAATAATGATGCTACAACCCGCGGCCAAAGCGGGGGCGGCTTTTCGCGTGATCATCGCCGCTGGGAAATTCCACGGCGTGATAGCGCTACAGACACCAATCGGCTGTTTTATCGTTGAAATACGGTTGCTACCAACAGTTTGGGGGATGGTTTCCCCATACACACGCTTACCTTCTTCCGCAAACCACTCAATAAAAGAAGCTGCATAGCGAATTTCTCCTTTAGCTTCGTGCAGCGGCTTACCTTGTTCGAGGGTCATGATCAGGCCAAGATCATCAACATTGGCTTCGATCAACTCGAACCAACGGCGTAAAATGATCGAACGTGCTTTCGCGGTCAATTGTTTCCAACTTTCCATTGCACCGTAAGCCTGTTCAATAGCGTCATCTACTTGTGCTGCCGTTAGGCTGGGAATAGTCCCCAGCACAGATTGGTCAGCAGGATTAGTCACAGAAATTTTTTTATCTGAATCAACCCATTGCCCATTAATATAACAAGACTGACGAAAAAGCGTCGGGTGAGTGACTGTCTGCATATGTGACGGCTCCTTTCATTATTCTTCGGTATGTGCACCAGCAACAATTTTGTGGAAATGCGCCACACCGTGCTCACTGATCCCACTGCGTTGTCTGTCGGCCATAATGCGTCCTTGACCACGGTAGCCCCGCGATCTCAGCCCTTTTTGAACACTTTCAACTAAGCGCAAATCTTCTGGGCGGAACACGGTGCGATACCATTCCACTAAGTTTTTCTGGTACTCAGTCAATTCTTCATTAAGGAAATAAATATCATAGTGTTGCAAGGTCTCCCCAGCGTTCACAGGGAACTCATAGATAACCGTCATGAAGTCTCCTCCTGGCGGCATATTGAACATGGTGCTTGGCCAAATCCAAAAACCAAAGAAGCGCGGGTCTAAAACAGATTCATCAAACTGATAAGAAGATTCAGACGGTTTTGCTTTACCAATTTGTACCGTCCAATTATCCAGAAGTTGGTGCTCGTAAACATTCACATCCACAGAACTGGCGAAACTGACGTGGTTGGTAGGGCAGTGATAGCATTCAATATAGTTATCAACAATGGTCTTCCAGTTAGCTGGCGTATGACTAACAAAACGTGCTGCCAATTTTAAATCGCTAATCACCGCACAAGCTTCTTGCATTTTTTCAGCGAGGCCAGGTAATTGCTCTTCGATCGGTTGCGGCTCACCCACGGTCATATTCACATAAATAAACCCTGCATGTTCAATCACATGAAAGCTGCTAAGTGACATCGCATCAGACTCAAAGTTATTCACATTTTCACAGTTTGTCGCATGCGCTAACTGACCATCGAGTTTGAAAGCCCACGCATGGTAAGGGCAAGTAATTACATTTTTAACTTTACCGCTATCACCGCTAATTAATTGGTGACCACGATGTGGGCACACATTATAAAAACCACGTAAAACATCATCACGACCACGCACAATCACTAAGCTTTCACCGATCAATTCACGGGTGATATAGGAATTTTTTTCTTTAACTTCACTAACGTGGGCAACACAAACCCATGAGTTAGCAAAGATTTTTTCTTTTTCATATTCAAAAATATCATTAGATGTGTAATAACGCGCAGGGATTGTCCATGCGTTATCAATATCAAGGTGATCATTAATCGAAATAACTTTAGCTGCATTGCTCATAATTGCCCTCACTCATGTAAACTTATAGTTAACATCTTTTTTATGGATGTTAACAAAGATCGCATAAATGATCAAACAAAATATTGCGCGATATTCAAACAATATTTTATTTCATAATTAAATCATTCGGTTAAATGATATTAAATTAAACCAACTGTTAATAATTGGTTAATTACTTGTTGACTACACAATCTTTGCATGGCTATTCTCTGTAAACCCAAAGTAACCACAATTAGCTGTACCCTTAAAAAATAAACAGGCATTCCCTGCAAGCCAACTCTCATAAAAGACAAAAAATAAGTGAGCAACTGGAGAAGAGGTATGATGAATCATAAGAAATCCGTATTTTACGTGTCGTTAGCCATTAGCTTGGCTATCATCAGTGTGGGCGCATTTATCCCCGACAAACTGGAAGCATTTTCACATTCTGCTCTGAGCTTTATCTATAACAACCTAGGTTGGTTCATTCTGGGCTCTGTTTTTATCTTTTTTAGTTTCTGTATGTTCCTTGGTTTTTCTAAATTTGGTCATATTCGTCTTGGCGATGACAGCGATAAACCCGAATACAGTACGGTGACATGGATTGCCATGCTATTCAGCGCATCTATTGGTATCAGCTTGATGTTCTGGGGAGTTGCAGAACCTGTTTCCTACTACATCAGTCCACCCATTGGCCAAGGCTCAACTGAGCAATCCGCAAAATCAGCGATGCAGTATGTTTACCTTCATTGGGGCGTTTCCGCATGGGCCTGTTACGCACTGGTCGGTGTCGCTTTAGGGTATTTTCAATTTAGAAAAAAGCTACCTTCATCAATTAGTTCCGTTTTCTATCCCTTAATTGGCGATCGAATTTATGGTTCTGTCGGTAAGCTAATTAATGTGTTAGTGATGCTTTCCGTTGTGATTGGCATCGCCACATCATTGGGGTTTGGTACACTGCAAGTTAACAGTGGCATGAACTACTTATGGGGGCTTCCAATTAGCATTTACGTGCAAATTGGGTTAATTGCAGTTATCACTGTTGTTTATATCGCATCAACCATCTCTGGATTACAAGGGGCGATTAAACACCTATCGAACCTGAATATCATCCTCGCATTAGCATTGATGGCATTTATCTTTATCTCTGGTCCAACTCAAACCATCTTAAAAGTGTTGTTCCAAGGTATTGGCGATTACGTACAAAACTTTGTCAGTATGTCATTTCGTACTGAGCCTTATAATGACGGTACTTGGATTGCTAACTGGACACTGTTTTACTTCGGCTGGTGGATTGCTTGGGCACCATTAGTCGGTAGCTTTGTCGCGCGTATTTCGAAAGGGCGAACCATTAAAGAATTTATGATTGGTGCAGTATTTATTCCAGTATTAAGTGCCTTTGCATGGTTTGCCGTAATGGGCGGATCGGCTATTCATTTAATTCAAAACTTAGGGCAAACAGCGCTCGCGGATGCAGTGAAAACCGATGTGACATCAGCGTTATTTAAATTCTTAGATTATTTCCCTGCATCTACTTTCATTAGTGTACTTGCCATTGCATTGGTGTTGATCTTCTTTATTACTTCAGCAAACTCGGCGGTGTTTGTTTTGGGCATGGTCAGTGAAAATGGTAATCCTAACCCGTCCCACATCACCAAAACAATTTGGGGTGTTGTGATTGCCGCGATTGCGGTTGTACTCATCATGACGGGCGGGTTATCAGGATTACAATCAGCGCTAGTTGCTATGGCAGTCCCTCTTTCCATGATGATGCTGTTAATGTGTTATTCCACTTATAAAGGGCTGAACGAAGAAGTGAATGCACAGGTCGCAGTCCAAAGACAGACAAAAGAAGATCTCTCAATGGCCAATGAACCTGTATTACCCGAAAAATAGTTAAAAAATGAATTTATAGTCGCTCAACAATAAAAACCCCAGAACATTTGGCATGTGCTGGGGTTTTTTACTCGCTTTCAGGAGCAGCTATTGGGAGCCAAACAGTGTGAGCGCTAAGACTAATGCGTCTTCTCGGCCTTTTTTAGCAGGGTAATAGTCTTTTCGTACAGTGACTTCATGAAAACCGAGTTTTTCATACAAATGCAATGCAGAAGCATTTGATTCTCGGACTTCTAACCAAAGCGTCATAATGCCTTTATTCATCAGCTCACTAATCAACTGTTCTAGCAATAAACGCCCATATCCCTTGCCTTGGTAATCAGGGTGAATAGCGATATTAAATAACGTTGCCTCATCCAGAACACATTGCGTTATCGCATAACCAACAATCTGATTATTAATAGAAATTTTTAGGTTATGATACTTTTCCCCTTGATTCCCATAAAAAACTCGCTCAGTCCATGGAAAATCATGGCTTAACTTCTCAATTAAGAAGGCAGTAGCAAGATCAGATTGCTTTAGTGTTGAAATTTTCATCATATTGATAAATTTGTTTCCATAGTGCCTGTTTGGCGCTGATACTCGTCATAAGCTCAGACAAAACAGGTGAAAAGTACGTCATTTTTGAACCTTCTGGATGGGTTTCCCCCCCGAGAACCCAACAAGGAATTGTTATTGGTGTTGGGATTAAATTCAGCTGCTCAGAATTAATGCAAACCACATCATCTTGTGCAATTCGCATTGAAAGAAAAATATCTTTTAACAGCTGGCTATTTAAATCAAGGTTCTCATCAGTAATAATAATAAGCTTAGTCGACGCTGGGATCCTGACACCACGTTCACCACGTAACACAGCTGGATTTCTCACCATCCATTGAGTGATCCCCATTTGTTCTAAAAGCCTGTCACGTCGTGTCATTTATTTTTCCAGTCGCTATTTTACAACCCCATCTTATCAAAGGGGATTAATAGCGCCAACAGAGCAATGCGATTTCTCGCATTTCTGGTATGGTGTTAGCAGTTTTTATCATTTTAGGAGATTGACAGAATATGTCATTACTGACACCGGCCAGTGAAGTTATCCAGCGCCATCTTGAGCATTTTACGGATCGTCATGTCATTTTGGCTGGTGACATTCAGGATGAATTGGCTGCCACTCTCGAAGCAGCAAGTGTTCGCGTCGTAACAAATCAATACCATCGTTGGAAAAACCTGCAGCCTTTGATGGGCGAAATGGTTTTATTTTCATCAACCACACCCGCTGAATTTATTCAGCCTTGCGATACATTGATTTACTTCTGGCAAAAAAATAAACAAGAAGCTTGCTTCCAACTGGACGATCTGTGCACCCATCTTGCTGCGGGTAGTCAAATTTTTATTGTTGGCGAAAACCGCAGTGGCGTCAAAAGCGCAGAATCCATCATGGAAGGTATCGCGACCTTACAAAAAATCGACTCGGCCCGCCGTTGTGGCTTGTATTATGGTGAATTAGAGCAACCAACCACCTTTGATATTGCACGCTGGTGGCGTCACTATGATCTTGATACGGTTAGAATTAATGCACTACCTGGCGTGTTTAGTCATAATGAGTTAGATATCGGCAGTGATTTACTGCTTTCAACATTAACAGAGCCAATGAAAGGCGATGTTCTCGACCTCGCTTGTGGTAATGGTGTTCTTGCAACCGTCATTGGAACGCAAAACCCTGATGTTAAGCTGACGTTAAGCGATGTTAGCGCCTCCGCATTAGACTCTGCAGCCTCAACACTTGAAGCGAACAAACTCACGGGAGTCGTCATTGCAAGTGATGCCTATTCAGATATTCACGACAAATTCGATTGGATTATCTCTAACCCACCTTTCCATGATGGGCTAAACACCAGCTACAGTGCCGTTGAAAACATGATTTACCAAGCCCCTAAATTCCTGAAAAAAGGCGGTCACTTGCGCATTGTTGCCAATGCATTTTTACCTTACCCAGACTTATTAGATAAAGCCTTTGGTAGCCATGAAGTGCTAGCAAAAACAGGTAAATTCAAGGTATACCAAGCCACGAAACGCTAGTTAATGACCCTATTATCGTGCAATTTAGCGGTCAGCCTCATAGGCTGGCCGTTTTTTAATCAAAAAAAAATAGATGATTAAAAAAATATTGACGTCCGCTAAAATTAGCCTAAAATCCGCTGCGTATTATCGTTGTAAGAAAAGTTAGATTTGGCATTGCGAGGGTGGCGGAATTGGTAGACGCGCTAGCTTCAGGTGTTAGTGTCCTATGGACGTGGGGGTTCAAGTCCCCCCTTTCGCACCACTAACTTTAGATAAACACAGTAGTTCAGCATTGACGAAACAGTATTGCGAGGGTGGCGGAATTGGTAGACGCGCTAGCTTCAGGTGTTAGTGTCCTTCGGACGTGGGGGTTCAAGTCCCCCCTTTCGCACCACTGGTCAGTGAATGTTATTTCCCCAGCAGCCTTGCGCGCATTTTTCTGAAATCCTCCCAGATTGCATTCAGCTCAATTAACACTTTCGCAAATCAAACTACCTTTGCAACACAAAAGCCATCAAAAAGCACAGTAATGAAACTACAGCTGGAATAATCAATAAACGGCGAGAGCCGCGATTAAATAACATCCCCGCCGTTGCGATCATCATAATGATCATCACCACTCTTAGGTTATCAAAACCCATATTGCTGAGGACATAAGCAATGCTTAGCAATACCACGGCAAAGACACCCCATAGGCCAGCGCCTATACGCCGTAAACCTGCGGTTTTTGATATGCTAGTTGGCATAGTGACCTCAATAATCTTAAATGATAATGATTATCAATCATATCTAATTTTTAGTAAATTTCAATCGTTTTTCTGCGAAAACACCCCTAAATTAACACGATTTTTACAAAATAGATAACTTAAGAAAACCAATAAACAAAATGAATATCTTCTGGTTCTAGGGCAAACAACTCTGGGTCTGGTGTTTCAATCAAACCACATCCCATGTATTGGTAAAAATGCACCGTATTTTCAGATGGCGTTGCAGAGATATACAGCCCTTTCGCCCCTTTTTGAGTCGCAATGTCTACACATTGTTGGAATAACATTCCCGCAATCCCCTTGCCCCGATATGCATGGCTCACGTGTAAAAAGGATAACTGTAGTAAATTCTTTTGCTCCCCTCGCCAAATATTATCCACGCTTGCAGCCGCAATGATTTTTCCTTGTTCGAAGACACCCAGAAAAATAGCGCCTTGGTCATAACTGTCTAATAAATGTGGGGTATAAGCCTCAGGCTCGCCTTCAGGCCAGCCTTTCATATCAAAGCGCTGCTTCGAAAGCACCAGTTTGCCCTCTTGGTGTAAATAAAGGTGTTCAATTAATTCAGTGCGATCGATTGACCAAACAGAAGGGATTTCATTTCGTTGTAATTCGCGGATTTCTCTCATGATCTTATTCTCATTATCAGCGCCAATATAAACGCTCTTTATTGTTATCAGGTGAATTTGTTTTCCAAGATAACCGATAAAAAAATAAGTTCAACCATTTCAATAAGCTATTAAGGCAAGGTTGAAATAAAAGCAAGATATTCAAAAGAGATGGGAACATAAAATAAAAAATTCCCCACAACATCCATATTGCGGAGAATTTACACTACAGGGTTGGTTTATTGCTTCAATCCCATTGCATCACGCATGGTAAAGAACAAATCGGTTTGGTCAGTCAGACCCATCACATTCGCAGCGTGTGGACCATAAGCCGCAACACGCAGCTGAGCACCAGTATGCTCTTGTGAATCATCTTCCTCAGAGTTACCGTAATTCACCACCATCACAGAGCCATCTTTGGTAATCAACGCTTGAGTTAACCCCGTTGATTTCGTGCCTTCTGGAATAATTTGGCTTGAATGTGAATGGTCAGCAGTCACAATAACTAATGTATCACCATGTTTTTTCGCGAAATCTAAGCCCACTTGAACCGCTTGGTCAAGAGCAACCGTTTCACCAATTTGGCCGCATGGGTTGGCTTTATGATCTTGTTTATCGATAGATGCACTTTCAACTTGTAAGAAGAAACCATTTGGGTTGACTTCTAACAGGTCAATAGCCTTTTGCGTCATTTGCGCTAGCGTTGGTGCGTTTGGATCTAATTTTGGATTCGGCTTACACTCCAGCGGAGCATTGTTGATGTTGCCATAGTGCACCGCCTTTGGCCCTTCCCACGCGACTGTCATGTTGCCATCGTGGAATAGTCCAAGTAGAGGTTTGTCTTGGTTTGCCAGTTTTATATCGTTCAGCGACTTCGCATCACGCACAATAGTATAACCGCGCTCAATCGCTTGTTGCTCAAGCGTCTTACCTTTATAGTCACCCGCTTTCGCTTCTTGTTTAAAGCTCTTCGCACCACCGCCCAACGTCACATCCGCACGGGTTACCAATAACTGTTCAGAAATCGAACCACGACCACCATTTTCAAGGGCATTCGTTCCACATTTTTCTGAAGTTTCTTCTGGGCCGTAACATTTACGTGCCGTCACGTGGGAGAATTGCGCCGCTGGCGTTGCATCTTGGATCTCAGAGGTCGTCACGTTACCTGTCGCTTTACCGTTACGTTTAGCGATTTCAATTAATGTTTCGTGGTCTTTACCAAAGACGTCTACCCCTAAAGCCCCATTGTAGGTTTTCACCCCAGAAGACCATGCTGTAGCGGATGCCGCTGAATCTGTGACGTAATCAGGCTTTTGCGTCTTTTTATCTAGCGCATAATGCGTATATTGCCCTGTAATTGGCAATGCATCGATACCTTTAAAGAATCCAGAAGCCCCTTCTGCATAGTTACGTGCAACGGTGATTTCTGAATCACCCATGCCATCACCAATAAATAAAATCACGTTTTTTGCTTTGCCATTATGTAATGCGGCTTTCATGATATCCGTTTGCTCGGTCGCTAAGCGACGTGCACCACCAAACTTGGTGATATCACCTTGCGCTGCGCGGTTTTCTGAAACTGCATCATTTTTATCCGCTGCATAAGCTGGAAGGGTGCTACCTAACATTAATGTGCTGACTGTGACAGCTAAAAGGGATTTCATAAAATTACCAGTCATAACTGTTTTCCTTGCCAATCAATAATGAAAAAAGAGGAAGTATGCTTCAAATAATGACAGGCATGCTAAAGTAACCAGATGACAGTTGAATGACGCTTTTATGGCGAAATGAAGACGATTGTCATAAATGTGAAAAAAGCAGCGCATTATCCGCTGCTTTTTTATTGAAATTAACGCGCTATTACCACTGAGAAGACAGTTGTTTAGTGCCTTCGTATAATGTTTCGCACCAAGAAACATAATCGTGCCCGCTGGGTAATTCAATGGCATCCACTAAATAGCCTTTATGTTTCAACACTTCTAATAACTGATAATGATTTTGAATGATCCCGCCCCAGCTTCCTCGTTGCTCAAATAATCCTGCTTCGAGGAAAAAGCGAATAGGCTTCGGTGGCATCGTTTCTATTTCACTGATTAACCATTCAGGATCTTCCCCTTTTGGCGCCCACCAATAAGACCCTGACATACTCAGCACATTGCCAAATATTTCAGGGTGTTGTAGTGCATTCCACGTTGCCCCTAACCCTCCAAAACTTGATCCAGCAATAATGGTATGTTCCGCTTTCGCATCAATACCTTTTTTCGCCAATTGCGGCATTAATTCATCCACCAGCAATTGCGGGAAAAGCGTGTTCGGAGGCAGTTCTTCGCCACGCCTATCAGAGCTAATACTGTCGACAAACACAATATTCATTGGTGGGAGAGAGCCCTCGTTCATCCAGCTATCAAAAAATTTCGCCATTTGATAAGTATGAAGATAGATTTGCCCATCCAAAAGTACCAATAACGCAGGCTGTTTCATCTGAATATTTGGGCGGTATACCGTAATTTGCCGCTCATTATTCAAAATTTGGCTAGATAAGGTAAAGGTTTCTAACTGCCCTTGAATGTGTTTTTTTTCAATAGCAGGAAATTGACACTGGCGAATATTCGGTGCCAGTGATAGCAAGGAAAAGCGATTATATTTATCCGTTGAGCCAGAAGGGATACTTTGTGAGTTGTAAGGGTCAGCCTGGGCGGTGACTAAAATGGCTTTGCGCTGTGCAAAACCGCCTTCAGGTACGGTAGGGATATCAGGGGCAATTTTATATTGAGTTAATGTATCCGCTGGAATGATGAAGGAACGGTGCCAAATATCCGTTCCTTCTATTTGCGCCATTCTTTCATGATTACCCGAAGGCGCTCCTAAAATATACGCATTGGACTTTGCTCCGCGCCATAAAAATGTCGCTCGTTTTTGTCGACCTGCAAGGTCTTCAATAAGCGGCGTCCCTTGCTTGGCAACCTCCTGCCAAAACGCATTAGTATCACCATGATGATAATGTTCATTGAGCAGGCTTTGTAGTTTAGGGCTAATGGGCTCGTTATCTTTTTTAATCGCTAAAGGCTGATAGTCACTCACATCAAACTGTAATTGCCATGATTTACCTGGAGAGCCTTGTAAATCGAGGTAATACACACCATTTGTCGGCACGATGTAATCAGCTGTATGCGGTTCTTTGTCGGAACCATATGCCTGTAATACACGGACAGGCTGCTTGTCAGCATTTAATAAAACAACCTGAGAGAACCCCTCACCGCGCTGCTTAATAAAATCTTGCTGCAAAGCCTCAAAATAAACGCAGCTATGGCCTTCGCTATCATGTACGCCTTCCACAGAAGAAAGCTCACCTAAACGAATGCAGTCAGATTGCGTTGCCATCGCTGCACAGGAAAACAAAATACAACCTAAAAGCGGCAAAGATTTCACATCTAATTCCAAGGAGTCAACTGATAATAATTATTACTATCAAAAAACCTTTTTAAACTCAATGGGTAGCGGTATGTTTTTCCATCAATTGGTTAATCAGCTGAAGTGAACTGAGTAACCGGTATCGCTGCGTTGGCGCTATTTTCAAGTAACGCCTTGTTGCTGGAACGCGGCTAACAAGTTCCGATGCGGTAAAGGGCTCGATTTCACAACGCCAGTGGCCATGGCTCAAAGTTATTTGGCATGAATTAAAATCTAACTCTTCCAGTGTCTCTCTAATAATTGGATAAGCATTCAGCCAACCAATCACTTTTTGCCCATCGGGTTGCTTCGATACAAAATGAATGTGTTTTTTTCTCACGCTACCACGCGTTTTCACGACAATTTTTGCATTTAAATTTTCATCACAAAAACCTGACACTGAAAAACGGCTGTACACAATAAACGCGAGGAAGAGTTTTCTAACGCGCTCAGTGACGTCAATGGTCAACGAAGGTTGCGGCAGAATAAGGAGCACACCTGGTGCTCTCCACTCACATGGATAAGGCGCCATATCCCGCTCAATTCGATTTAACGTTAACCCGGCTTGGTAACCTGTTGGTAACCGTTTTTTCGTTAAGCCTCCCAATCGCTGTAATAGCGAAGGTTTAGGCGAGGTGACGTAATGGCTCAAGTTGTACCTCCTCATTTTCTTCATCTCTAAATGAATTAGACAGAACAACTTCAACATCAACGGGTTTGAACGGATTGACCTTCTGAACAAATACTGTCCAAATCAGTGCATAACTGGCCGTTAAACCTAACATTATCGCAAACGGAATATACACATCAGACTTATTCATACCTGGCGGTGTGATATACACAATCGCTAAAATAATCCCGACACTCGAAATAATTTGAGGAATTGGGAAAAACGGCGAGCGGTAAGCTCGGTGTAAATCAGGGCGGCGAATACGCAATAGCACCACGGAAATAGTCACTAATAAATACGCAGTTCCCCAAGAACACACTGCCGCTAGCACCAGAGGAATAATACGGTCAAGATCACCTTGGATAGCAAAAGCATGTAAACATGGGATCATCACAGCCACTAAAATACCGAATACGGGTGTTTTAAAACGTGGGTGCAAATACGTGAAGATACGCGGTAATGCACCATCTAGTGCCATGCCATATAAAATACGCGGCACAGCAGCCATCAGTGTATTAATGGTTGCCCCACCCGCTAATAACAGTGCGACACCAATCCAGTATTTACCAAATTCCCCCATGACTCGCTCTGCAAACGCAGGGATTGCCATCGGTGTTTCCAATAAGCGCGTGCCTGTTTGTGGGTCAACCACCACGTTTTCCACTTGATTGGCCAGCGCAGCACCAAACAGCACCATACATAAGGCCACGCAGAATAAACCCGTTGTCATGGCGCGAGGGATTACTTTGGCGGAATTTTTAATTTCTGGTGCCATTGGTGTGACAAGCTCACAACCAACAAACATAAACATCGCCATACCCACAAAACTTAAAACCAGTGTTGGATCAGAGAGATTTAGCTCTGCACCAAACCACCCCTCCATCGGTACGTTAAACGGTAACATCAAGCCTGTAATACTAAAGATCACCAGTGTTGACCACATGGCGAAAGTCAATACCACTTCAACCTTACCAAACGCTTCAATACCAAAAGCATTTAAGATACCGAAAGTGACAACTAAACCCACACCAACCATCCAAGACGAATTACTGGTTTCCAGTACCGTATTCAGGTGCTCAAAGTTCACTAACGCCATAATCCCCGACAGAATAGTTTCTGCGGTTCCCGCAAAGACATGCACAATCAAATACGCTGATAATGCACCAGTGATAGCCCAGAAGCGCCCCATACCACAAGAAATATAGTCATACACGGAGCCAGAGGTGGGTAAAATCGCAGCGGCCTCTGAAAAAGTGGTGAGCTGTGCCTGCATCATAATGAAGCTCAGTAACACGGCTAATGCAAACGTATCGCCACCAATACCAAACCCACTGGTGACGGTTAAGATAACAGGGCTTGCCATAATCAAGCCCGCGGAACTCGCCAGCGTCGTTGGGAACCCAACTTTCCCCTTTTCGAGATGTGACGTTAATTTTGAGGATAAATTCATTTTGCTTCCCTCTCGCTCTATACGCAGCCATGGATGTGAATTTTTTGTAAAAAAAGCGTGACTACATTGCCACTATAGAAAGAAGCACAAAGAGGCGACCATCGTCCTAAAGAACGATACCCAGAGAGAGGGGGGAGTTCTTATAACTATTCGAAAAGTACCAAGAAAATCAACAGAAATAAAAATATATACTTTAATATCAATACATAACAATCATTTTGATCATTAATATATTAATAATGAATTAACCAAAGATACCAAATCCTAACAAATCAAGACTGAACCAATTTTTACTTGTTTTAAATACTGTTATCGACCTCACGTTATTAACATGTTTACTTTATGTTAATAACAATAAAGCGCATGATAATTATCTGACTCACTATGGAAGGGGATAAAATGAGCCCACCTCAGTTTAGCGACCACCAGCAAACATTGATTGATTGCTGCCTAAATACTATTGCACACATTATCCCTATTACTGCGTCAGTGTATTACCTGGTCAACGACCACTGGCAGCCAGACAACTATGTGTTATATGGGATCCCTGCTCAAATGCACCGAGATTATCTGGCTTATTTTCATCAACTCGACCCACTCCATCCCGATAAATTTCGGGAAGATGATTTAAGATTAGTCAGGATGTCTCCTGAAATTCGTCAGCAAAATCAGGCTTTTTTTCATGATTTTATGCAACCTAATAATCTAACAGATATGGCTGAGATTTTTATTCGTCGGAAAAATAAAATTATTGCTGGAGTTTCAGTACTGCGAGACAGCCCGTTCTCGCAACACGAAATCATGCGGTTAAATGCGATTTTACCTGTTGCAGAGCTGATGACGTTTGATATCTTGCCTGATTCTTTAGTATCTTACACACCAAAAGAACAAGAAATCATTCATTTGGTGCGTGAAGGCGCGAGTAATAAGCGTATTGCGTTGTTATTAGGCGTGTCATTATCCACCGTAAAAACCCATCTGCGTAATATCTTCACTAAAGCCAATGTCACTAACCGAACTGAACTTGTGTCATCAGGGTTTATTATTCGTCAGGAAAAGTTTTAATTAACTAGCGACCACCTGCCGCATCAATAATTGAACCCGTCACATAGGATGAAGCATCACTTAACAACCATGAAATAATTTCCGCAATTTCTTCAGGTTCTCCGCCTCTTTTCAGTGGTAACTGTGCCGCAACCCGATCAACACGCCCTGCTTCACCGCCGTCTTGGTGCATCTGCGTATAAATGTAGCCAGGACGAACACCATTAACACGTATCCCTAACTCAGCTAACTCTAATGACAGCCCCTTTGTAATGGAGTCTACCGCACCTTTTGACGCGGCATAATCGATGTATTCTCCAGGCGCACCTAAACGTGCTGCCGCTGACGAAACATTCACAATCGCTTTTTTATCAAAGTGGTTAAAATGGCGAGCCAGTTGGATAAACTCACGGCAACATATCAGTAACCCAGTGACATTAGTCGCAAGAACAGTATTAATTCGCTGTGCTGTTAACGCTTCTGTTCTGCATTGCTGAAATAAAATACCCGCGTTATTCACTAAATAGTGCAAATCACCATGTTGCTGCTTAACGGTCTCGAACAGCTTAACAACCTCACTTTCACTGCTAATGTCGCATGGTAATGCATATGCGACACCTCCAGCCGCCTGAATTTCTGCAACAACCCCTTCCGCAGCCTGATGGTCGCTTTTATAATTAATAAGCACTCGCATACCGAGCCGTGCGAGTTGTAGTGCTGTTGCACGACCAATTCCTCGGCTTCCACCAGTAATCAATACCGTCTTCATACCACCACCTAGCTCAGAAATAAGATACAGCTATCATAGCCCTATTCTTCATCACCACGTGAATAAAAGCATAAAAAAACCCGGCACAATGGCCGGGAAGCAGTTGATTAATACTCAAAATTAACCACTAATAACGCACCATGACAGATTTTAACTCAGTGTAATACTCAATAAAGGCACTGCCAAACTCACGACCAATACCTGAAGACTTAATACCGCCAAATGGCACCGCAGGATCAAGGAAAGTGTGCATATTCACCCAAACCGTCCCCGCTTCAATACGAGAGATCATCCGCATCGCCTTACTGAGATCGTTTGTCCATACACTGGCTGCTAAACCAAATGGTGTGCTATTCATCATCTCAATCAGTTGTTCTTCGTCATCGTAACTTAAGAAGGTGCCGACAGGGCCAAAGGTTTCTTCCTTCATCAATGCATCGTCTGGGCTATTCGCTCGAATGATAGTCGGCGGAACAAAATACCCCGCCCCTGTAATCGGCTGGCCACCATAAATAATTTCGCTGCCATCTTGGCGCGCTTTTTCAAATAGGCTGAGGATTTTTTCGTAATGGGCTTTGTTCGCAAGCGGCCCCATTTCGGTTGTTTCGTCTAATGGAGAACCTATTTTTATCGCAGATAAACGGACTTTAAGTTCAGCCAGTACCTCATCCATTAATTTGGATGGGATATAAAAACGCTCTGCCGCTGCACAGATTTGCCCTTGATTAAGGTAACCCGCTTCGATAATGCCATTCACGATCTTCTCAACAGGTAAATCCGCCAAGAATGCCGCACCGTTTTTCCCCCCTAGCTCTAATGTCACACGGGTTAATTTTCCTTCCATTGCTGTGCGCCCTACCGCCAGCCCAGTCGGTACCGATCCCGTAAAGGTCACTTTAGAACATAGAGGGTGTTGAATAAGTGCAGGCCCTACTTCGCGACCACCACCGTTAACGATATTAATCACGCCATCAGGAATACCTGCTTCTTTCGCTAATTCCGCCACGCGTAACATCGTCAGTGGCGTAAATTCGCTCGGCTTCAAGACAATAGTGCAGCCACACGTTAATGCAGCCGCTAATTTCCAAATGGAAATCATAATGGAGAAATTCCATGGAATAATCCCTGCAACAACCCCAACAGGCTCGCGTTGTGTAAACGCGGAATACTTTTCGCCATTAAATGATGGCAGTGACACATTTAACGTTTCACCGCTAATTTTTGTCGCCCACCCCGCGAAATAGCGTAAAAACTGCGCCGCCGACCCCACCTCAAGGAAACGGGAAAGTTGAATCGTTTTCCCTGAACATAGGGTTTCAAGCTGCGCGAGTTCTTCAAGGTGCTTTTCAAGTAAATCCGCAAGGCGGTTTAGGCAATTTCCACGTTCCATCGGTGTGGTATTTGCCCAAATACCTTTGAATGCCACATGTGCCGCACTCATTGCCGCATCCACTTCTGCTAACGTCCCTTCTTTGACTTTAGCGATAACCTGTTCAGTGGCTGGATTAACAACGTCAAAAAAAGTCTCACCCTTGCCAGAAATCGGCAACCCATTGATAAAATGCCCATGTTGACGTTTCAGAAATTCGCTGACTTCAGGTAATAGGGTTAACTCACTCATTGCAATCACTCCACTAAATAGTAATTAATTAAGCATTCACACAAGCTAGGTAGTGCTTAACGAAACGCGGGGTATCAATTTCCCATAAGACTTCAGTACCTTTCGCAGCAAACCATGTATCGCCTTTATGGTACTCAACCGTCACACCCGTTTTAACATCTGTCAATTTAACTGAGCCTTCGTGTACTGTTGCCATTTCATCAAACGGATAAACCATTTTGAATTTGCCTGTTGTACACGCAAAAATACCGCAAGTTAGGTTATCCGTTGGCTCGCCATGAACCATCGCCACACTGGCTTGTGGGTCACCTTCGACAACTACAGAGCCTAAGTTTGTTACGCTACCAATGTTCAGCAGCTCTGGAAGCGGTTTATTCAGCAGTAATGGACTAATCATGATATTTACCTTTAATCGATTTCAATAAAATAATTATACGGATACGAATTAGCGACGGCCTTGCCAGTAACCCGATGTTTGGTGCATGATTTTCGCAAGTGAAACAATCACATTACGCATGCTGTCTTTGCCAATAATATTGGCGTGAGGAATCGAACTCATTAAGTCATAACGATGAGAACCTTCCACCATGCCTTCAGCCAACACTTTGCACACGATCTGGCTTGGCGTTACGCCGAAACCTGAATATCCCTGTGCATAGAACACATTTTTATGTTGAGGCAGAGAACCTATTTGTGGGAAAAGATTCGCACTACAGGCCATCGGGCCACCCCACGCTAATTCGATTTTGACATCTTTTAGATAAGGGAAAACCTTCAACATTAAATTGCGGTTCCAGGCTTTTAAATCAGACGGAATATACTCAAGAAAATGCGTTGAACTACCGAATAACAGACGGTTTTCGTTAGTGACCCGGTAATAATCAATCACAGGACGAATATCACTATATGCACCGCGGATCGGGCTAATTTGCTCAATTAATTCGTCAGATAGCGCTTCTGTCATTAATTGATAAGCGTAGGTATTGATGGTTTTTGGGTAAAGCGTGGGCTCAAGACCATTTAAGAATGAGTCACATGCCCATAACATTTTCTGTGCTTTAACGGTTCCCATCGCCGTTCTAACTTTGATGGTATTACCATACTCAACATTCAAAACTTGGCTATTTTCAAAAATCTTTGCGCCATAAATCTCGCTAACTGCTTTTGCCTCACCCAATAAGAGATTTAATGAATGTACATGCCCACCGCCCATGTGCTTGATACCACAGGTATAAGCATCTGAGCCAATAATCTGCTTTAGTTCTGAGCCACTATAAAATTCAATTTCTTCATCAGGATCAACAGATTTGAAATCTTTCAGCCAACTACGTAATGTTTTTTCTTGGCGAGCATTGCTGCCTAAATAAGCATATCCACGGCAAAAATCCGCATCAATATCGTATTTAGCAATACGTTCACGCATGATCCCTGCGCCCATATTGCTAAGCTTAAAGATGGTTTCTAACCCTTCTGGACCCACATATTTTTTGATTGCATCGATATCATGCCCAATTCCAGCCATCACTTGGCCGCCATTACGCCCTGATCCCCCGTAACCGAGGTAACGACCCTCCAAAATAGCGATGTTTGTGATCCCTTTTTCGCATAGTTCAAGCGCTGTGTGGATCCCTGAAAAACCGCCCCCGATGATCACGACATCCACATCAAGATCTTCTTTCAGTGTTGGAAAACGCAAATCGTATTTCTTTGTTGCTGCGTAATAAGTTAATGATTCTACTTGGTTATTCATAATGGATACCCTGTTTAGTATCTTGCAATACCTCGATTATCTTAACCTTGCATTAACAATTACATAGCCCTTTAGGGATATTTAAAACAAAGATTTAACAAATGTGAGCCAGGTAGAACATTTAAATAAAAACAAAATATTTTTAAATTATTTTTTTTATTTTCAATTCAATTGGTTAATTAAATATTTCGATATTAATAATAATTAAATACATTTTTTCAAAAAAAATTTAAATTAACATAACAAAAAACGCAATCATATGATTATTAAAATATAATTATAGTTCTTCATTATTCGCACTGCATTTATACTCATGCTATACAGTCACTGAATTACTCGATTCATTAATAAATTAAATAGTTCAGCTTGCGAGTTAATATTCAATTTTTGGTAGATATTTTTACGATGATTTTTGACTGTACCAAGGCTAATAAAAAGTGACTCTGCAATTTGAGGTGATCCTTTGCCTTCCAGAATCAACTCCACTACCTCACATTCCCTTGGCGTGAGGCCGAAACGAGTTTGCCTATCTGCATTTTGATAGTGGTTCGATACCACATTGGGAGAAACTTCTTTATGCAATCGAGCCATGCTGCAAATAATTTCAAACGCTTCTTTTAAGGGGGCTTGAGTATATTTTTCAGAGAAAAATGGTCTGTCTTCATTACCAAAAAATATTCCCAATTGCCTATCCGCAGAAATTTCCAGCAACAGTCCTGCTTCGTCACACCAGCCCGTTTTGCGATAAAAATTCAGGTAATAATCTGTATGATAAAAACCTTTAGGTGCCAATTCCTTCAATGTAAGAACCTTGGACGTCCCTCCTTTTTGGATCTCTTGGTAAAAAGGATCCATTAAATAAGCGCCTCGCTGATAGATTCGGTTCACACTATCACTGTTTCGTCGTTCAACTTTTGAAAGAAAACGTGGAGGCGTATCCTTTTCAAAGGCATACACGATGGCATTATCAAAAGCGATAAAGGATGATAACCATGATAATAAATTAGGATAAAACTGGTTAGTTGCAACAGAATCAATCACATCAGGTAATTTAGTGAGATAATTATCCATTCCGCCCCCAAGTTTGTTAACTTATTAATAAATTAAATATGGCTCATAAATACATTAAGCCAAAAGAATATAAAAAACACATTATTTGTATAAGCTCAAACCACTTGTTATTAATATGTTAATCAAATCACAGTATCGTCCAAAAGTATTAATATTTTGTTACTAAATACTTGAGTGATGACAGATAAACAAGAAGCAGATCACAGGAAATTTCACCATAATTTCTTAGTCTACCTCATCAATAAAAGCGTTTTAGACAAGGAGATATGATGTCTTCACACAAAATTATTCTGGATTGTGACCCTGGCCATGATGATGCCATGGCGATTTTATTGGCTCTGGGTAATCCAAGTGTGGAACTATTGGCTGTCACCACCGTTGTGGGGAATCAAACCCTAGAGAAAGTCACTCACAATGCACGCGCGCTCCTTGAATTTGCGGGCGCAAGACATATCCCGATTGCCGCAGGTTGCCCACGTCCATTAGTTAGAGACATTCAGAATGCTGCTGAAGTGCATGGAATTAGTGGGTTAGATGGCACACATCTCCCTGAACCAACATTACCCCTTGATAAGCGCCATGCTGTTGACCTGATCATCGATACGCTTAAAGCTCATCCTGCAAAAACGGTTACATTAGTGCCCATTGGCGGGCTAACAAATATCGCCCTTGCGGTAAGAAAAGCCCCTGAAATTGTTGAATTAGTGAAAGAAATCGTGCTAATGGGTGGTGGATACCATACGGGGAATCGTTCAGCTGTCGCCGAATTTAATATTGCCATCGACCCAGAGGCCGCACATATCGTTTTCAACGAAAAATGGCCATTAACAATGATTGGATTGGATTTAACTCACCAAGCAAAACCAACAGATGCCATCATGGCTAAAATTGCCGCGCTCAATACACCAATTAGCCGATTTGTTGTTGAATCGTTGAACTACTATACGGCAGGGTATCGCCAACGTAACGGCTACAGTGACCATGCGCCCGTTCATGACCCTTGTGCTGTTGCCTATGTTATTGACTCCTCAATGATAGAAACGTGCAAAGCCCCTGTTGATATTGAACTTCAAGGAACGTTAACGCTTGGAATGACAGTAACCGACTTTCGCGCTCAAGCCCCCGCGGATTGCCATACACAAGTGGCGACGAAGCTTAATAACCAGCGATTATGGGAAATGTTTATCGATGCGCTAAAGCGATTAGATAAATAGTAAAAAGGTAGCTTATCCCGCTGCATAAGCTACCTGCTTTGAATACTAGTCTTTGATAATATCTTTTAATTTCGTATAGCGCCTAATTAAACGCCACTTTAATTTTACCGTTGTCGCATGGTTCCACACAATTTCCCAATACCCTTTGTCGAAAAATTGCTGCACCATTTCTTTACGAATTTCAGGGGATTTAATCGCAAGTAAAGCTTGAACAACGCCTAATCCCTCTTTACCTACTTGCCAAATACACGCTGGTGCTTGTTTGACTTGTTCAGGATAACGCTGGTAAATCGCTAATAACATATCGATAATTTTCAAATAAGTATTAATTTTACGCACTGACCGTTCGTCACCGCTCAACGAATGAGAAACAGACTGGTTGTGGATCAAATAGCGATAATATTGCTCATTAATAAATTGCACACGTTTCGCAACCAATAAAACCTCAGTTGTCCAGGGAATATCTTGATGATGCAGCTTCGGCTCAAAGAAAAAGTTATGCTGGCGCAGCATATCTAAACGGTATAGATTCAGCCAAGTTACGTGCAAGAATTTACGTGAGCTTAGCCCTTTTTCTAACCATTCAGGGCCACTTATCACCCCTGTAGAGGCTACCTTATTTGGCGGAAATATCGCTTTCGGTACATCGCCATTAGTATAAACATAGGTACCATTACAAGTTGCAACATCTAAGTCACCCGCTAATGCAATCTCTAACAATCTGCCATACATTTTCGGACTAATTTCATCATCGATATCAGGAAATGTAATGTATTTCCCTGTCGCTTCAACCATTCCAGTATTACGAGCAACTGACACGCCTTGGTTTTCTTGAGACAAAATCTTCAGATGACTGAATTTATCTTCATACTCTTTGATAATTCCTTCGCTGTTATCCTTAGAGCCATCATTAACAACAATGAGCTCCCAATTTTCTAAATTTTGCGCTAATAGACTATCAAAGAACTGAGGTAAAAACTTTTCACCATTATAAACCGCAACAACAATACTCAAAACTGGTTGAGAAGACATGTATTAACCCTATACCAATCGATTTAAAAGTACTAACCCAATGCAACATTGCTCAATAACATAAACAAACTCACCTGATGAGTTTTTAGAAATACCCTAAATTAGAAAAGAAGAAACCATATTGGTTCCGTTGTTATAAAAATTTCATAATCCAATAACTTTAAGCATTCTTCTTAAAGGAATAATTAAAAATTCGAATATGTTATAAACTCTAATGAACTAATTATCACTTAATCAGCCTAATAAACATTAACAACATCTTAAACAAACTTAATTGAGGGTTTCTTGTGGCTGGAAGTAGTTTACTGACCTTACTTGACGATATAGCAGCCGTGCTTGATGACGTCGCAATGATGACAAAAATGGCCGCGAAAAAAACATCTGGTGTTCTAGGAGATGACCTTGCTTTAAATGCTCAGCAAGTATCAGGCGTTCGTGCTGAACGAGAAATTCCTGTTGTCTGGTCCGTTGCTAAAGGCTCATTTCTCAATAAATTAATTTTAGTTCCTCTCGCTCTATTGATCAGCGCGTTTATTCCCTGGGCTATCACGCCTTTATTAATGTTAGGTGGCGCTTACTTATGTTTTGAGGGGGCAGAAAAAATTGCCCATAAAATTTTTCACTCTAATGCAAAATTAGCAGCGAAAACACACTCGGTGCCTGAAGAAAAACTGGCTGAATTCGAAAAAGAAAAAATCAAAGGCGCTATTCGCACTGATTTTATTTTATCCGCTGAAATTATTGCAATTACATTAGGCATTGTATCTACCACAACGATTATTAATCAACTCGCAGTACTATCTCTTATTGCTGTTATTATGACTATAGGTGTTTACGGGCTCGTTGCTGGAATTGTTAAACTTGATGATTTAGGGTTTTATCTGCAAAAGAAAACATCAGCATTACTACAAAAAATAGGCAATGGGCTTATTTATACCACACCATATCTGATGAAAACACTTTCCGTTGTCGGCACAGCCGCAATGTTTATGGTTGGAGGTGGTATCCTCACTCATGGCATTCGCTATATATCTGAATGGATTGAAGAAATATCCTTCACTGCCTTATTAACACCTATTATTGGGAGTACTATGCAGTTTATCCTACCGACAATAATTAACTTATTTTTTGGCTTCATTGTTGGTATGTGCCTTGTTATGGTTTTATCTTTAATCAAGAAAATTCAAAAAGCCTAATACCAAAAATAGAATACGGCTTTTTATCCGCATTATTCTATTTTTTCGCTTGATGAAATAAAAACTTTTCTACTTAGATTACTATTAATTTACTTTCTCTCACATTATCGATATATAATAAAATACATATTGATAGGTTCAAATTTTGTGTATTTTAGGGATTATTAAACCTACCTTTTAGAAATCATAAAACATCTAGTCTGATCTAAATCAAAAAAAACTCACCTTTAATTTACGTTATAATACGTAACCATTATCAGAAAAAACACAAAGCAGCCTATTTTTATCTATTAATATCAACAAGTAAGGATAATCGCAGATTTCAATCTTCTATTTTCAGCGCGTTATACGCAAATTAAGTCCTTTAAGTTAATACTAAGGTAGTATATTTAATTAGGTTACCTTTATGAACAATATCGCCAACCTAATCTTAAAACTAGTTGTACCACGGATTTTTGAGGAACTATAAATGCCGACTCTGTATCGTCGATTCTCTATTATTAACCAAGTTATTGGCCTAATGTTGCTAATTGCTATCCTTGGAATTATAGGAATGACGATTTCAAATAGAATGATTATCAGCGTTCAAGGTAACGCTCACGCAATCAACAAGTCTGGTTCATTACGCATGCAGAGCTACCGGCTGCTCTCATTAGTTCCTCTTAATCAGCAAAATCAACATTACTTAGATTCTCTAGAAAGTGATTTACTAAGCCCTGAACTCACCCAGGTCGTCAAAGTTGAAGATTTAACGCCACAATTTAATGAACTTCACAACTTTTGGCTGCTTACATTACGCCCTACATTAATAAATGCAAATACACCAAATGATGCAAGATATGAAGTTATTTCGTTTGTTAATAAGCTTGATGAGTTAGTCCACAGCATTGATGAGAAAACTGAAAGAAAAATAGCCTATGTCGCCATGACACAGCTCATTTTCATTAGTTTAGTATTCTTACTACTCATGGGAACTATATGGCATTTGCGGCGAAAAATTTACTACCCATGGATGAAATTGCTATCAATGGTAACCGCTATTGGACAAAAAGATTTCAGTCAGCGCTATCCAAAAAATAACCGACAAGACGAGTTAAATGCATTGGGTGAAACATTGAACCAAATGTCAGAAGAACTCGCACAAAGCTATCACCAATTAGAAGAAAGGGTGGCAGAAAAAACGGCCGACCTTACGAAAAAAAATCGTGTATTGTCCTATTTATACCAGTCGAATCAAATTCTTCACTCATCTGAACCACTTTATTTAAGACTGCAAAAAGTCCTGATTGAACTGAAAAATATTACAATATTAAATAACCTGAGTTTACGGTTATATGAAGATAGCAATGAAGCTTATTTTCACAAAATCAACTGTCAATCGATAGGATTAGATGGCGAATCCCCCCATTTAAATGAGCAGCAAGATAGTTTATTAGCAAATGAAAAAATCACAATTTTACAGTGGGAGTTGTCAGATAACATGCACCGTTATGGTGTCATTATCGGTGAAATAATGGCTGGCCAAACTCTATCTGATGAACAAAACAATTTAGTCTCAATGTTAGTTAAACAAATATCTGGCATGCTCGCAATGGAACACCAAATTGAACAACAGCAACAATTATTAATTATGGATGAACGCTCGGCCATTGCACGTGAACTACATGATTCAATTGCACAATCACTATCTTGTTTAAAAATGCAAATTAGCTATCTACAATTGCAACCTGAACCATTACCCGAAAAACCTCAGCAATTATTAACTGAAATGCGCAGCGAAATTAACACCGCTTATAGTCAGCTAAGGGAGCTTTTAACTACTTTTCGATTAAAATTAACTGAACCAGGGCTACTACCCTCTTTAGAGAGTACGATTAGTGAATTTAGTGAGCGGATGGGTTATACGATTAAGTTACACTATGATATTCCAGCGAAGAGTATCTCACCACATCAATCAATTCATATTATACAAATAATCCGAGAAGCCCTAAGTAATATTTTAAAGCATGCTAATGCAAGTTGGGCAGAAGTCTCATTAACACAAAATTCAGGTATTATTTGTATCAAAGTTATCGATGATGGAGCTGGAATCACTGCAAATGTCGACAAACTCAATCACTATGGTTTAATTATTATGAGAGAAAGAGCCCTTAGCCTTAATGGCGAATGTTTTGTTATACCCAGACCTCAAGGCGGAACAGAGGTTAAGGTAACTTTCCCTTTATCTGACGCTTAATACACCAGAGAGAATCATCTATGGAAAATACAAATACAACGAATGATAAATCAACCATCCTGCTGATTGATGATCACCCGATGCTACGAAATGGCGTGAAACAACTGATTAGTCTAGAACCTTCATTATACGTTATAGGTGAAGCTGGTGATGGGAAAACAGGAATTCAAATCGCAGAAGAACAAGATCCTGACCTCATTCTTCTAGATCTCAATATGCCAGGCATGAATGGGTTTGAAACACTCGATGAGTTAAGAAAAAGAGAGCTGTCAGGCCGGATCATTCTCTTCACCGTCTCAAATTATAGCGATGACTTAGTGAATGCTTTAAAACGTGGTGCTGATGGCTATTTATTAAAAGATATGGAGCCAGAAGAACTTATTGTCGCACTTAAAGAAGCCGCAAGTGGGAAACTGGTTGTTAGCCCAACACTCACATCTGTTCTTGCTGAATCTTTACGTGATAATCCTAACAATAATGAAAATAATATCGCGACCCTAACACCAAGAGAAGCTGATATTTTAGAGTTAATCTCACAGGGACTTTCTAATAAAATGATCGCTCGTAAACTCGATATCGCAGAAAGTACTGTAAAAGTACATGTGAAACACTTACTTAAAAAATTAAACTTAAAATCTCGTGTAGAAGCTGCTGTTTGGGTTTTACAACAAAAATAAATATTAAAAGTGGCAGTACAAATAATAATATAGCTGCCATTTTAAAATAAATACACTGTGAACATAAATTAAGTATTATGAATAAATAGCTCAATTCTACAATTTTATTTTTTTAGTTATAATAAACTACAGCAATAATTTTAATGATAGGAATCAGGTCGATGGAAGATGAATTAATTTTAGTTAACGAAAATGATGTTGCTATCGGCACTATGCCCAAATTACTCGCGCATCAACTCGGCCGCTTACATCGTGCTTTTTCTATCTTCGTTTTTAATGAACAAAATGAACTCTTAATTCAACAAAGAGCACCACATAAATACCACTCTTCTGGTCAGTGGGCTAACACATGTTGTAGCCATCCAAAACCCAATGAAGAAACGCAAAGTGCAGCTGAGCGTAGACTTCAAGAAGAATTAGGTTTTACTACACCACTAACCCATGTAGGCTCTCTTATATATCGAGCCGATGTAAATGGCGGGTTAATTGAACATGAATATGACCACCTATATGTTGGCCACTATAATAAAATGGTTTATCCCAATGTAGAAGAAGTCTCATCCATCCGTTGGATTAGCATTTCTAAACTTATTTCTGAAGTTAACCAACAACCAGATATCTTCACGCCTTGGTTTAAAAAAATACTGACTAAATACCCATCCTTACATTTTAGTAGAGATTAAATAATGTTTTGAAGATTATATTTTACAATTAAAAATATAATCATTAATTAGTCTTACTTCTTTCGAAAGTGATTTATCCTCACCATTTAACTCTATGAATTCACTTATCGCACGGTAAATACCCTCTGTTTTTGGAGATAATAAATAAGAGGAATCTTTTGCTTTTCTTAGACTAATCGCTTGCATTACACATAAAAAAACAATTGAAATTAACTCATATCCATATGTTAATTGATTTTGTATTTTTTCAGCAACTAATTGCGCATTTGTCGCTGTATCTTCGACACTACCTGCGATAGAAAAGTAATCTAATGAAACAGGCATTGCTAGATTTTTAATTCTCATCCCCAAAGCAACTGCAGGTTTTTCAATAGCACCAAGTGCATGAAATGCTATTTTATTACCCAAAAATCGGATTAATTGTGTAAAATAAGGATCATTGAGTTTTACTATCTGCTGCACATTTGCTAATGCATTATGAGCTATCGCTAAACTTAATTTTTCAACGGCTAAGACCCAAGGTAATGTTTCAAAGTTTCCACTTGGAAGCACAGCCTGATGATCATAATTCCCAGTCAAACTATTATTTACATTTTTAGTGAGCACACATGGATTATCATTTGAACCATTAACCTGAATAAGAAGTTGCTTTTTCGCTTGCTCATAACTTAAACGCAATTCTGCTAGTCGATATACCCCGCAGCGATAGCTTAATGGATCTTGTAAATGTCGTTCATCATCATGAGACTCTAGCGAAGAACCAATTAATAAATTTCTAAGTTTAGCGCCCATTACAATAACTTCAGGGTAAGCACAAGCATCCAAAACCCGTTGATTTAAAGGTGAGAGATTACCATTTAAGGCTTGTAAATTTAAACAATACAGCAACTCACTTATATTTATATAATGCGCTATTTTTAATAACGCAACTGCTGTAATGGCAACAGAATAAGCATTTGAACATAATAAAGATAGTGAATCTTTTGCCCAGGGCTCTATGGGGGTGATTCCAACAAGTTGAAGTGCCTTTGAAGAAGGCATTGTTTTACCTTGGTAAATTACCGCTCCTTCACCTAGCATTGTCAGTCCTATATGACTCAATATAGTAATATCCCCCTCACCAATCGAGCCAATACTGGGTATACAAGGAATAATATCTTTGTTAAGCAATTCAACATAACTACTAATTATTCTAGGCTGAATTCCACTATAACCATTGAGCAACATGTTTATATGAATCCCCATTACAGCCCTAACTAAACAACTATCTACAAGCTTACCTATCCCCACAGAATGTGCATGTATCAATTTTTTATTAAAAACAGTCGATTTCTCAATTAGCTCTTCAGTAAATTTTCCATTTAACTTTATATATTCTGCATCTTTATTTAAACCAACTCCCACTGTTAGACCGTATATTTTTGCACCTTTTCTGCTTCTGATATTAATACTTTATGGCTTTTATCTAATTGTTCCATTGCTGCCCCCTCCACAGCAATACATTCGCCGTTCATAATTAATTTTACATCATGAAGTTTCAATTTTTTTCCATTTAATAAAATCATATTCCCCCTAAAAATAGAATAAAAAATAAAATAATTATCAACTATCCTTTTCACTTACTTATATTAAATACTAATTTTTTATTTTTAAACGTCAACTATCAGTCATTATTCATTAGAGATAAATTAATAATAATCATTAAGTAATGCTATTATTTTAAATAACAATATTGTTAAGCATAAAAATACTTACCAAGGAGATTATTGATAAGCTTGCAAGGATTCCTATCCTTTAATTACAAGTCATAACAATGTAAACATAAAAAACATAACATGCTGATGACACAATGATTAGTTGCTAAGTGGATTATTGATAAGCTTACAAAGATTTCTCCGTTTTAATCACAAGTCATAACGACGTGAAAACAGAAATACAGAACACGGATAACACAACAGTGAGCTACTGAGGGAATTATCGATTCGCTAATAACGCGTTATTTCCCCCTTTCATCCATACCTCTCTCATCATGAAAACCCGAAGGTACTAATACAAATTAGTTACTAAAGGGAGCATGGATAATGCTTGCAAAGATCCCCCCGTTTTAATCACAAGCCATAACAATGTGAACATAAAAAACATAACATGCTGATGACACAATGATGAGTTGCTAAGTGAATTATTCTTCATAAACAGTAGGTTGCAAAGTAAAAAAGAATTTAATAACCCACAATTAAGTTCATCTAAACGACAAACAGTATCATAACCATATAAGTTAAGTACCAAGTTAACGACTGGTTGGCTTCTCACCTCTATCAATATCGACCTTTCATCCTCTTTTCCTGTATAAACGTCGCTTTATCAGAGTCAGCGATGGGGGCTTATGCATGATCACAAATAATAAGAAGGTAAGAATCGCACAGGATAAGAAAAATAATAATCCTCAGTTAGTTAATGACGACATGAACAACCAATTAGCCTAGAAGGTCTCATCATCATAAGCCAGAGCGATGAAAAATGAAGTAACAACAGTGAGTTACTAAGAGGATTTTTGATAAGCTTACAAGAATTTCTACGTTTTAATCACAAGTCATAATGACGTGAGCACA
>NZ_JAMPQD010000026.1:0-69091 GCF_028482245.1 Providencia sp. PROV129 | reverse complement strand
CCCTCAGGACGTTTACCCTACTATCATTTGTCGTTAATAAGAGAACTAAGATGAAATTGAACCGCCATTTTTTACTTTTAACCACAGCCTTTACGCTCACGGTAAGCGTCTTGAGCACCGCTCAAGCCGCCGTCACGCTTGATCGTACGCGTATTATTTTCGATGGAAATCAGCCATCTATTAATATTACTATCCGCAATGATAACCCTGAATTGCCTTACTTAGCACAGTCATGGTTAGAAAATACCTTAGAGCAAAAACTCGAAACAGGCCCTATTATTGCCACGCCCCCTATTCAGCGTATGGAGCCAAAGTCCACCAGCTTGGTTCGCTTAAGTACAGCGCCTGACATAGCAAAATTACCACAAGACAGAGAATCCCTGTTTTATTACAACTTGCGCGAAATTCCACCTAAATCATCAGAGGCTGGTGTGTTGCAAATTGCGTTACAAAGCCGCGTAAAACTGTTTTATCGCCCAGAAAGTATTGTGGCGCAAAGTAAAACAGATTGGGCAAAACACGTCACGCTAACGCCTGCAGCAACGGGCTATACATTAAATAATCCAACACCTTTTTATTTAACCGTTATAGGCATTGGAAACAGCCAAAAGCAATCTGAAGAGAGTGATTTTGAGGCTGTCATGGTGCCACCAAAATCGAATCAAATTATTAAATCAGCCAAATTTTCAACACCTTACCTGACATACATTAATGATTACGGCGGAAAGCCATCACTGGCATTCAAGTGCCAAGTATCACAGTGCAGTGTGACTGAATAATGCGTCAAAATAGAAAGGAGCATAACGATGAAATTACGTTACTTAGCGCTATGGGCTTTTGCGGCACCTATTTTTGCGCAGTCCACTGCACCAGTCACTACGGGCACCATCTATGTCAACGCACGTATTGTCACGGCTCCTTGTCTACCTAAGATTTCATTAAAATTAAATGAAACCACGTTACTAGCACAAACTTATCAATTAGAAATGAATTTTTCCCATTGTAATCAATTAGCAAAACGACACGCTTGGGTCCCTTTTACTTTGAAGTTGGGTGCAGAAAAGCATGTGTTAGCGCAACCCTTGCACAATAACACATTTTTGTTATCTATCCCTGCCAATAACACAGCACAACGTCTGGAAATAAATTATGACTAAGTACTCAATATTATTATTTAGCCTTTTATTCCTAACGGGAAATAGCAGTTTTGCCAATAGCTTAACAGTTTATTTTGAAGGGGTATTAGTGCCTTTAGGTTGTCGCCTCAGTGATGATGATGCCCAGAAAAAAGTCTACCTGTCTGGGTTACGCTTTTCATCCCTCGAAACACTAGGGCGCTCTGAAATGCAGCCCTTTAAATTGGATATCGTGGATTGTTCAGCGATGGCATTAAATAAAACCATCAAAATCACCTTAAATACCCAAAATACTGAAGCGCATAATGGCATTAACTACCTAAAAACAACAGGTGAATCCAATGTGTTATTAGCGCTTACGGATAGCAATGGCAAAGAGCTCGACCTAAATACAAAAATAGACGTCAGTACTGTCACTGAATCAGGAAAAGGGTCAATTAATACTCTTTCATTTGGTGTGTATGCACAAAAACCCTTTAATGCGCGTTTAACAACAGGCGGCTTTTCTTCAACCGTGACGTTCAACCTTGATTATCAATAGGGAGAATTAGAATGAAACTAACGCGTTTTGTATTTCCTTTAGTCGGGCTATTTATTTCCTTTTGTACCCAAGCCGATATCTTGCTGTCACTGTCTGCCAAGTTAGTGCGACCGCCTTGTGTGTTAACCGCGGAAAATGGCGAGAAAGAACTATTTATCAATTTTAGAGAAGTTGCCTTAGATAGATTAACGGAAGAAAAGCAGTCTTTTGGCATTTTGATTAAGCAATGTGAGCTTCGTAAAAATTTACAGGTTTATCTTTCTCCGAGAGAAGGCAATACCCTAACTGTCAATAACGAAACGGTGCTGGCCACCTCAATTAATGGGCTGGGTATTCGTTTTTCAGAAGAAAATAAAAGCACGGCGCTGAACTTGAATAAATGGGAAAGGATCGCCCCTACCATCAGTGGTGATACAGGGAAAATCGTTATTCAGTCGCAACTTGTGACTAATCAAGCCCTAGAAAACCTTACCGCAGGGCCATTTACCGCGGCTTTATCTGTAATGGTTGATTACCTGTAATATTGAGAAAACTTATGAAAAAGTTAAAAATTTATTCACAATTACTGTTATTGCTACCACTGTGTTTAAGCAGCCTACAAGCACAAGCAACCCGCTATGCAGGCGCTGGTGGTGGCTATAAAATGAGTTTAATTTCGAACAATTCGGTTGTGGCAACAACCCCAACTATTGGCACAGATAACAATAAATATTATTTAATTGCGCCACCAAATAGTACAGGGATTGTTATTAATGAAACAACGTCACAACCTTTTGGCCAAGTTAAATGCACAGTTAATTTCCTCGAAGGAAACTACAGTTCAGGACTTGCTTGGAGTTATGCTTATCACCGCGTATTTGCATATATGCCAGAAGCGGGGTTTTCACTTAAAGGACTAACGGCCTATAAAATCAACTCAAATACTTTTTTTACGCTTTATTCTGATAACGGCATTACTAGCGGGTGGCGAAATATTTCTGGGCGTGGGTGCTCAAATGAAGAAATGGGACCATTAGCGACCTCTTTCTTTACTGTGCATTTTCCGTTTGAAGTGAGGGTTTACGTTAAAGAAATCCCCGTTGATGGCAAAATTGTGATTCCTGATGCGATGATTGCAGGCTATACCCGTTTATTCCAAGACTATGGCACGCCAACTCTTTACGTGCCAGCAGATAAAGCCAGTGTAAAATTAGACCTCGCAACATCGGTGGTTAATTACCCATCAAATTGCCGTTCTAATATTGATAATTTAAATATTGACCATAAAACATTGGATGCCTTTGAGTTTAATAGTAAGGAAACACGCACAGTCACCTATACCTGTGAACGAGTTCAGCCTGTAAAAGTGAAATTAAAATTAGATTACGCAACTGACACCGACCCAGAAAAACGCGTTCCACTAAAATCAGGCAATAATACAATTTACTCTGAAGTCACGCTTTATGATGAGCAAACCAACCAAAGTGGGAAAGAAATTGAAACCACTATTGATAAGGTCAAAAATATTCGCATTGAAAGTCAGCTTTCAGGTTCAGACGCTGAACCTGGAGACTACAAAGGCAATGCTTGGTTAATCGCTACCTTTATTTAATACCGTGGTAATGCACTATGATTATGATATCTCGCTCATTATTTATTGGTATATTTATTATTTGGCATTTAGCCAGCCTAATTTATATTGATAGCCTAGGAAGTTTACGTCAATCACTTCCGCAAAATATCATTGGCTGGCTTGCTATTACTATAATTATTTCGACTATTTCATTTACTGTTTTTTATCGGAAGAATAAAATTGTTATAACTGTACCCGCAATTTGTTTTTTGATTGCATTAATTTTTTTAGCCATGGGGCTTGCTTATTCGACAGATATAAAAAGTGACCTTATTTTTTGGTATTGGTCAGGTATTACTATTGGTGTTTTATTATATGTCACTGGGCTACAAATAAAAGATAGATGGCAAGTACAGTCATTTTGTATTTATTGCAATATTACATTCTCAGCTATTCAAGCGTTCTTAACAGGTTACCAGTTTTTTACTCAACCCGATATTTTTTATTTCGCAACTGATATGCGGTCAAATGGCTTATCACAACAAATTAATATATTGTCAGTGAGCGTAGCGGCATCATGCTTACTTGCAATGATGACACTTATATTATCACAATTTACCTTAGCGAATACTAAATATGAAAATATACGAACTATCGCCTTAGGCTGCTCAATTTTTTTATTTACTTTAACTCTCGTAACACTTCAGTCCGTCACGACATGGTTAAGTTTTATTGTGGCAATTTTCATATTCATTTGTTTTTTCTATAAAAAAAATCAGCTTAGAGTGATTGCTAGCTACTTTATCATGGCTGTAGCTATGTTTATTGGTATTTACCTCATTAAATTATGCCCTCAGTTTATCAATACTGAGGTGATTAATCAGTTTCATTTAAAACAAATGCTACGATTTTCGATTACTCTCTTTTTGGAGCAACCCGATGATATATGGGATCCTTCGTTAATCCCTAAGGATAGTTATGGCAGAACACCATTACCCTTTTTAAGTCCAGAACAATACATCGTTCCACATTCACATAATGAAATTTTTCTTTGGATTATGAAAGGTAGCCATATTAACTTGGTTTTTATGTCTCTACTGATAACAGGGAGTATTTACGTTATTTTCCAATCTTTTATTAAATACAAAAAAAATGGCAATGGTTATTCATTAGCGATGATCATTGCTATATTCCCTATTGTAATCCACAACAATGTTGAATACCCTTTTCTTTTATCGGTATTACATTGGGGTATTATCATATTATTTTTATCTTTTTCTGACTCAGCATTTTCACTAAAAGAACAATCACTTTTTTATATTAACAAAAATTTATCCGCCTTATTCAGTATTATGATATCAATTATTGGGCTTAGTGTTTTTATTGCGGGAATGCTTTTATTTAATGGCGATGATTACATTCACTCCAATAACAATATCGAATTAACAAACCTTAAATAATTATTTAGTTTATACCAATAGTTCCACACTAATTTGATTCATTATTACTTGATTAGAGCTATATTATGACAAAATACCATACAGATATTTCAAATTCTTATATTGGGCAAAAAATGCGCAGACGCCGCTTACAAATGGGTTTAACCGGCGACAATTTAGGTCAAAAATCGGGTTTAAGTCAACAGCAAATATCCCGTTACGAGCGCGGCGTACAAAATTTTACCATTCGTCGACTTTGTATATTCGCCAATATCCTGCAATGTGATTTAAACTATTTTCTTGAACAAGAGAATAATGAAACTATAGCAAATATAGATAAATTTTATTAGCTAATAACTAATAGAGATAACTTAGTTTGTCGTTTTATAAAATTAAGTTATCTCTCTAACATTATGAATGAATTTTTACAGTAGCTTAATTATTAATATAAAAGCTTATTGATATAATGTAGTGCTAATTCTAAAGTATTATACTGCTGATTCGCCTCTTGCATAATTTTTGCTTGTTGATGCCATAATGGCGTTGATAACATCTCAGTGACCGCATTTAATATTTGTTCATCACTCGGCATATCTGTTTGCAAACTAATTCCACAACGAGACCTAAGGACTCGGGCTATCGCCTCTAATTTACCATCGCCTATCCCAGCCATTATCATTGGAACACCATGGCGTATGGCAGATGTCACTGAACCATACCCTCCATTAGTAATTAAGATTGATGCTTTGGGTAGCCAGTCTTCAAAATTAATACAATCAACAAGATAAGCGTTATCGGGAAGTGGAACCTCTGACAAATCAACCTTACGCCCCCCTGTAATAGCTAATACACGTACAGGTAAGTTTGCTAATGCCCTCAGCGTTGGCCTGAGTAATTGGTTAAAATCAACATTCGCTAATGTGCCTTGTGTCACGATAATTAAAGGCTGGTTTTCGTTTTTCCAATTAATTTGTATATGATCTTCTCTCGCGTCTATCGCCAATGACCCAATAAATTTAACGTGACTCGGTAAACTTGTATCAAAAAATTCAAATACTGATGTTGCAAGCTGCAAATAACAATCTACACCGCATATCAATGCTTCATTTTGATCTGTTTTCAATGGTAACCCGCCTGCAGCTGTCACCATCTGAGAAAATTTCTCTCTAACACTTTCAATTAATAAATGTATTTCTTCATTAATTAGCTGCTCTCGTGTAATTTCTGCTGGTAATATTTCAGGGGGTATTCTAGCGCCCCAAAACACACTATCGACAGAGGGCCAAGCTAATGGCGTTACCCCAATAGCCACAACTGGTATGCGCTTAACAAGCGCTTGTTGCAACAATGGTAAAGCAGCATAAAAGGTATTATCGATAACTAATAAGTTAGCTTGTTTTTCTTGAATTAATTGCATTAATTGCTTTGATAAGACTGGAATAGGTTGTGCAAAAAATTGTATTAAGCCTTGTGCCATTTGGCTATTACCTGCGGGGTATAAGCCCCGTTCAGGAAAATGATGTTCTAAATCACGATGGTCTATATCGACCATACTGTCAAAACAAACAAAGTTTGCCCCGCTCGCCTCCACTTGTTGTCGAAAAAAAGACCCCGTAAAAATAGTAATTTCATTTCCTTGGCCAATAAGCCCTTTCGCTAAAGTTAAAAGCGGGTATACATGTCCTGGCGTCGCAATCGCCGCTAATATTATCTGTGGCATAAGTGATTACCGAATAATTTTTTAATCTGTAAAAGAATAAAAATGAGCATTTTTACAAACAGGTACACCATGAATATGAACCCGCTGAAGTTGGCGAGGTGCTTTAGAAATAAAAGCCTCTCGACCATGTAATAACGTGAAGTTATCACAAATAGCCACATCCCCTTCTTCCCAGCTATGCGCATAATAATACCGGGGGTCATATAACCTGCTATTTAGTTCTTTTTCAAACAGGGTTTGGTTTTCTCTAGACATTCCTTTAATTATTAAAGAGTGATGATCTGCATATTTATCATCATCAATTTTCATAGGTTCGTTGTAGCGCATCACCCACTTATTGTTATTTGGGTGTAAGCAAACAAGGGGTGACACAACCTCGCCCCCATAGTGGGTAACCTGTTTTGTTTTATAGCTAATAATGGTGTCTTTCCATAATTGAACCTCTTCAAAACTGGATTCATTAAGGAGCTTTTCTGTATTAACAAACGTTGTTCGCCCCCCTTGAGATATCACTGGGGCATGTATGCAATGAAAAATTTGGAATTCTGGAATAGTTTCTCGATACATCCCATCCCAATGCAACGGTATGTAGCCATTATCTAAAACATGGTCTGAAAGGTTCGAGCGCTCCTGAATATCTAATACACTTCCAAAAGACCATTTCATGATATCCCCCCAACATTCTGAATATTCAATCAGTTTATTTTCATCTGTAAAACCTGACTGAAACCCCCGCAGTATAACCAGTGAATATTGACGAGCTAAGTGACGTAATAAGCTTATTGGCAATGCTGTAATGTTTTGATGTAAAACACATGGTGTTAATAACACCCCAAAAGGGTTAATTAATTTAACATGACAATTTATTGAGCTTATATTCATAAAACCTCACGTTATTATTTACCTATATATTTATTTTTATTAATACAAATAAACTTCAATTAAATAGATTCAATTACGTAATGGCTGGGTGAACCGTTAACCTCAACAAGTTTTCCGTTCATTTTCTTTGCTGTTTCATTTTTCATTAATATAAATCGGCCATTTATATTAACGGCAACACCGTGCCATGGTGTTAACCAATTATCTCTGGTTGGCATTAAATGAATACCCATTTTAATACTATCCGCGGGTTGCGGATGAATGGAAAGACGGATCGCAGATGGGAACTTTGTTGATAACAAATTCCCCCATGCTCGACTACGTTGAATAACGCCTACAGCACGCTGTTTAGCATTTCTTTGCAGAGCTGCTTTCGACCCCGTGTAATCGGGAAGAAAGCTATCTTCATATAAAAAACGCGTAATAGCTTGATATAATTGAATACCCCCATTCGTCTGCTTGAGTTCTCCTTTTATCTCCTCAATAGAGGTTGCGTAATTTTTAACTAATAACGACCTTAATTGGGTATAATCTTGAGAATATTGAGTTAATTCTTTAACACTACTAAGGGAATATAAATATAGACTCTCCCCATCTAGTTTAGATAATAATTTATTAAGTTCTTTTTGATAAAGCGTAATGTCATTATCATCAACATAAATAAGATCACTAAACACATGTCCATCAGAACAGATAATAATCTTAGCACCTAATGAGTAAATATCTTTTATTTTCTGGCAAAGCGAATTCAAAAAAACAAGCGATAACTTTTCTGCCATATCTGGTATCTTTCCTAATACCTTCTTAGGGTTGGGTGATTTAGTCGGAAAAGCAGGTAAAATAAATTCAATAGGCTGCCTTTTTTCAATAAATGCACGGATCCTTGGAATTTGAATTTCAGATACCTTTCTTTCCTCATATTCATCACACTCATTTGATTGAGAAAAGCAACGACGATATTTTAATAACTCTTTTAAAACCTGATGAGAGATATCTATTGAATCAAAATTTTCCATAATTCATCACCTTACCATAAACATGATTCGATAAAACTAATAAAAACAAATAAGGCCATGAAAAACCAGATACCTTTTGAATACATATTAAAAAATAAAAAAGAAAATAAAAATAATATAAAAAATATAACGTTAATTAAAAATAATATGATTATTAATGATTAAAATTAATTTTATTATTTCAATAGCTAACTCATTATATAAAAATAGAGTAAGATAACTTTAGGTTAATTTCACTATATCCATAGGCTATTATTTTTTGAGTTGATTTGGTGAAATAACGAAGCATCCAAGAAATGCCAAAATCGCTGTTAATCAGAACCCCCTCGGCGAACACGAAGAAACGCCCCAACACAGTGTTCTTCCCGTGTTGAGTGGGCTTGAGTGAATGTTTTTCCAATACGTTGCGGCATAGTCGTTCATATTGAATAAACAATTATGTCGCTATCTGGGCAAAAAACACCAAAACAACAATAACCATCGTTCGTAATAAAATAACGGGAATTTTTTATTTTAAAGCAAATATTTGGCTATATCCTTTCGGGTTTAAACGTAAATAAAGCAGCAATGTCACTAGCACAAAAATAACATGCATTCCCCACACCCAAGTAAAACTCTGGCTTAACTGGTGTAACCATGCCGCGAGTAGTGGGCCAAATGCAGCGATAATAAACCCGCCCGCTTGCATTAATGCCGTTAATGCCCCCGCGCTAACTGGATGGGGAATATGATCCAGTGCCGTAATAATGCTAAGCGCAAAACAGCCGCCTAACCCAACACCTAATAGTGCTATCCATAAGAAAGGCACATCACGGGCAAACAACATTAATCCAATAAACCCGATGGCTTGGCAACTTAACGTCGTAATAAGCCAGAAACGACGATCAATATTGTGAGAAGCGAGTACAGGGATCATCAGAGCTGATAAGGCCTGAAACACCGTCAGCATGGCAACAAAAGAGCCACTTTGTGCAGCACTCATTCCCTGTTCTTGGAAAAAAGGCGCTAACCACGTGACAACTGTTCCATAACCCGCATTGATTAACCCAAACCCCGCCATTAATAACCAGGCCCGTGGCTTTTTAAAGAAAGCGAATACGGAAACGTGACCAACGCTAGTTTTATTCATCGTACGAATATTTAATAGGATAGCAATTAACGCGATCAGCGCAGGGAGTGCTAGCCATGCCAACGCACTTTGCCAATGGCCTGTTACACTTTCTAAAATAGGGGTTAACTGTGCGCCTATCGCACCGCCCGCCATTAACGTTGCAGAATAGAGCCCCGTCATCATGGCCATTTTTTGTGGAAAATGCGCTTTAATAAAACCAGGAAAAACCGCTTGAATATAAGCGGCACCAGCACCACACAAAAATGCCGTAAACAATAATATGTGACCATTTTCGGCAAAATAGCGGGAAAAAGAACCGAAAAATAGCAATAACATCGCCAAAGCAATTCCGCTTCGCTCGCCTATTCGTTGGTTTAATGCGGGGACAACCAATGCACCAATCCCCATCAATAACATGGGCAATAACGTCAGAAGCGAAATGCTTTGGTAGCTCATTCCTGTCGTGTGAATAATATTGTCGATGACAGGGCCAGGACCTGTCATAAAGGGCCGTAAATTCAGTCCAACTAACACAATAGTGACCACTAACGCGAGGGAGTACGACGCTGTTTTACCCATTATTTTTGCTGTTCCCACCACATTTGGTACAGCGCTGAGCGCGGTGCATCATTTGGCCTCAATTGCTCAAATTTAAAACCCAATTGTTGCTCAGGTGCCACACGTAACGCCTTGGCAATTTCCGCGGTTGATAAGCCAAAGGGCTCTGCATCTTGGTTTGAATAACCATATACCACGCGAGAAACCCCCGCCATGCGCATTGCAGCAAGGCACATTGGGCAGGGTTGCCCACTGGCATAAACAATACAATCATCCAGTTTAACGCGGTTCAATGCCTTCCCCGCTTGGCGTAATGCCATTAATTCCGCGTGCGCGGTGGGGTCGTATAATTCAAGCATTTGATTTACCCCTGTTGCCACTACTTTACCTTCTCTAACAACAACAGCACCAAATGGGCGACCACCCGCCTGCACATTTTCTTCAGCAAGCAAAACCGCCTGCTGTAAAAATTGCCTATCCGACATTATTTCGCTCCTGCTTTTTCAAGGATTTCAATCAAGTTACGGTAGCCTTTACTTTTTGCTAACGTTAAAGGCGATATCCCTGAGCCATCCGCTAAGTTGACATCCGCCCCGCCTTCAATCAACAGCGTGACAATTTGCACGTACTTGTCGCTACCATCCCCCAAAATAATCGCTTCAATCAATGCCGTCCACCCGAGGCGATTAATATGGTTTACGTCCACACCCGCATCAATCAAGGTTTTAACCGTGTCGATATGGCCACGTTCTGACGCAGGGATCAACGCCGTACCGCCATAACGGTTGGTACTGTTTAAATCAGCCCCATTTTTCAGGGTTAATAATAAAATACCTTGCAGCCCACGCGCTCCTGCATAAAGGTACGGTGAATCTTGCATATTATCCTTCGCATTCACATCTGCGCCATGCTCAATTAAGTAGCGCGCCACATCCACACGGTTTTCATGAGTAGCTGCCATTAATGGAGTACGTTGGCGCAAATCCCGTTGCTCGATGTTAGCTCCTTGCTCAATTAGCGTTTGAACTTGGTATAAATTGCCTTGCTCAGCCGCGCTAACCAGTATATTAGATTGTGATGTTGCCATTCCTTTCACCATAAAGATCAATGAAATTGAAAGAATACCCAGTAAATAAACCAACCACTTAACACGTAACAATGTTGTTTTCATGATTTATCTCCTTCTCATCTATTTAATCTACTCAAAAAGTATGCTATTTAGAAATTAAATAACCAAATGATAGGTATTAAATAAATGAATCCATTGCTCAATTTAGTCCTGTTGAACACCTTTGTCACCGTTGCCGAAACAGGGAATTTCACTGTGGCTTCACAGCATTTAAATTCAACGCAATCTACATTGAGTCAGCAAATTCAACGCTTAGAAACTCTAGTGGGGCAGCCATTGTTTGTTCGAGGCCACCGCATCTTAACGTTGACCGAAACAGGTGAAATCCTGCTTAGCTATGCGAAAAAAATCTTAGCATTAAACGACACATTTTTTATGAAGATCACGGGCAGTGCGGTGATCCACACGCTTCGTCTTGGTTTTCCTGAAGATCTGGCATCAGGGCAAGTTACCCCTACCCTTGCCGCCTTTATGCAAGCAAACCCCAATGTGCGCTTAGAAGTCACAAGTGGTTTAAGCCGCCAGCTACATCAGCGCTATCAACATGGGGAATTAGACTTAATCATCGTTAAACAGAAAAAAGGGGAATTTAAGAGTGATTACAGCTGGCCTGAACCGTTATGCTGGCTAACTAGCAATCAACGTCAATCACTCAATAGTGATTCTGTCCCGCTTATCGTTTTCCCTGAAAATGGCTTGTATCGCAATGATATGTTTAAGTTATTAGATAACGAGCAACGCCCTTGGCACATCACTTATACTTGTTCAAGCCTGGCAGGCATTCAAAGCGCCATTACGGATGGCTTAGGGATCAGTTTACTGCCCCAGCGTGCTAAGTTGCCACAGCACCGCATTTTAACGGAAGAGGAAGGTTTCCCTGCTGCTCAAGAAATGGAAATTGCGATGCACTTTCATCGTAATGCCTCAGATACTCTCACGGAACTTGCTGAAAAATTAGCACAACAACTGGAGCAACGCTAATCGTGGAAACGTTATTTAATATCCTGATTGAGTTAGAAAAAAAACTGCATTTTTCCGCTAATCGACAAAATATCGATTTTCTTCAAGATATCCTACACCCTGATTTTTTTGAATTTGGCCGTTCTGGTGGCACAACAGATAAACCCGATACCTTAGCCTCTTTGATTGATGAGGCCCCAAAAACGATTTATTCAGAAGGCTATCACTGCACATTATTGAGTGAGCACACGGTATTGATGGCTTATATGAGTTATGAATTACAACAAGGGGAAAAAATAAGGCAAACCAATCGTTCATCGATATGGTTAAAGAATTCAGCAAATCAATGGCAACTGAGGTTTCATCAGGGGACGCCAACAGATAATCAATAAAGTGGGAAATATCTCCCACTTTATTGTTAGTTCAGCATTAATTAACTCCGTTATTTTTTATCAAAATACCCTGCTCGAATAGATGCCCCTATTAAATTCACCACAAAGCGCCCAGCAGTAACGCCTGTTAGTTTAGAGGGGATATCTTTTGCAGGCGTGATTTCAACGATATCCATACCCACAACCCGACCTTTTTGCACTAAACCGTGAATTAAGCTACGCGCTTGTAAGTAAGTTACTCCACCTGGTGCAGGGCCATCTACACCTGGCATAATGCTTGGGTCGATACCATCTGCATCAATACTGATATAGTAATTTGAGTTATCTGGGATACGGTCTAAAATTGCCTGCATTCCTACTTCATGCAGTTCATAGGCAGGAATAACATGAGCACCATGATCTTTAGCTGCTTGATAATCTGCGGGACGTCCACTCCCTTGAGCACGTAAACCTATCTGAAAAATTTCACCGATATGTTTCATTTCCGATGCACGACGAATTGGACTAGACAAACCTGTATTTACACCATTAACTTCTTCACGCCAATCTAAATGAGCATCAATATGAACTAAAGTGACTGGGCCAACTTCATCAAATCCCTGTAAAATCGGCGTAGTTATACCGTGGTCACCACCTAAAATAATCGGCAACGCATTCACCCTTAATAATTGCCTGATTGCTTCTGCGGCTCTTTCATGATGTTCACCCAGTGGTTGAGATAAATCAGGGATAACGTCACCGCAATCAACGAATTTAATATCTTTACGTCCCTGCAATAGTGGACCATCAATATCAAAGTCATAATGATCTGGATGCCGAACAATTCGGTCACTCATATCACGTAAATATTGTGGTGCTCTTGATTGATCATTTGTAAAAGCATGAGCGCTATAGGCAGAGCTAAATGGCATTCCAAGTATCGCAATATCGGCTTCGATATTATTTAAATCGGTCGCAAGTTCAGAATATAAAAATGTTTTATGGCCAACATGTGGCGCTGTCGTTAATTTTTTCATCTACTTTTTCCTTATTAAACTTTAAATTTATTCTTTATTTTTATTAGCCGCCAAATGTATTGGCTAAAAATACAAATAGAGGGACACCGACAATGTCAGTTAATACTGTTCCTGCAATAGGAATAATAATGAATGCTTTCCTTGAAAATAGGCCATATTTATTACAGATAGCATCCATAACAACTAAGCCATTTGGTGTTGCACCTAATCCATGACCAATAAAACCAGCAGACATCACTGCCGCATCATAATTTTTACCCAATGCACGATACACGATAAATACAGCAACAAGAATGGTAGCAATAACCTGAGATATTAATATGATCGTTAATGGCAGAGCTAGCTCATAAAGCTCCCATAATTTTAATTTCATCATTGCCATTACTAAAAACATTTCTAATGAAATAGTTGAAATTAGAGCTACCGTATTTTTTGATATTTTTATAATCGGTTTTCTTTCATTAATTGAATGAAAAACAACACCTACAAATAAACTAAAAATATGCCCTGGTATTGTAAACCCTGTAATTTCACTTATCCATTTAGCAGTTGGCATTCCTATTGCAAGAATAGTTAAAATGGCTGCACCAGCGACAATACATTTCTGTGCGCTAATTTTATCTTCCTGGGCATCAACTTCAGCTAAATTATTTAAATCAACATGGTCTGTTTCAATTTTCAATTTATTTCTTTGGATTAGCCAATTACCGACTGGCCCGCCTAATATCGAACCTGCAATTAAGCCAAATGTTGATGCAGCCAACCCAACATTAAGCGCTTGGTCATAACCAAATGACTCAACGAGTGGTGCTAATGAAGCCGCCATCCCGTGCCCTCCCTGCATTGAGGCTTGTCCTGCCATCATTGCAACCAAAGGCTCTATATCTAATATGTAGGATAACCCAATGCTGACACCGTTTTGGGCAAATGCTAGCCCCCAGCAAATAACCATATAAATAAGTAATATTTTCCCACCACTGATTAATAATTTGACTCCTGTCATGAGTCCGATAGTGACAAAAAATACATACATAGCTAAATCATATAATGTATTATCAAATCCTAATTCTACAATATTAAATTGATACGCTAACCACATCATGATAGAAAATAAAAACCCACCAATAACAGGACTAGGTATTGAATACTTCATAAAAAATGGAAACTTCTTTATGATTATATTACTAGCAATTAACAACAAAGCACCTAATGCTGTAAATGTAATCATATCTAATTTTATTGTTAACATTTCATCTGTGACCATAAATTAGAATCCTTTTGTATTTATATATATTTGGATTAATTATTATTTTGGCGCCACCTTAGTAATAATTTATTAACAACTACAACTTTAAGATATACATGTTTTTTAATAATAAAAGTGATATTTTTGACCCCTTGGTTTCATAAAATGAAACCTTTTAAAATTAATAAAAACAATTTTAATCATTAAAATAAAACAGTAAATTTAGGCTATTTGTATCTAGTTAAAAATTGAGATAGATTAGCAATAAGTGATTGAATTCACGCAATAGGTAAAAATATGCATAATAAAAAACTAACAGAAAAAGATTTAAAATCATTACGTGTTTTTATTTCTGTTGCCGAAGCTGGCGGTTTTTCGATTGCTGAAAAAAAACTCAACATGTCCAAAGCATCTATCAGTCGGCATATACGTGAAATCGAAGAAAAACTAAGTGTTCAACTTTGTGAACGAGGACCATCCGGCTTTAAGCTGACAGAATCAGGGCTATTAGTGATTAAAAAAGCCAACACTGCACTTAAGGCACTCGATAATATAAAAACAGAAGTCGATGAACTACAAGGGATCTTATCAGGCGTGCTGGTTATTGGTGTTGTTGAACATATACTGACTAACCCACAATGTCACCTTTCTTCTGCTATTGCTAAATTCACTGAAGCGGCACCACATGTAAAGCTAGAACTCATTGTGCTCAATCATAATCAATTAAATCGAGCTTTGAGTGATCGGACAATTCAAATTGGTATACGTGGTCAATTTCATGAAAATAGCCGCTTCAACTATCAATTTTTATTTATTGAAAAGCATAAACTGTATACTTCAGAAAGTAGTGCTAAAAATAAGCATAATTTGGCATTGGTTTATCGCCCACATCCGTTCACTGAAAGTGTTCTAGCTTCTGGAGAGTTTAATAAGGGCCCTGATGCAGCAGGTTTAGAAGCTGTTGCAGCATTTATCGCTTCCGGACACTATGTTGGAATTTTGCCAGAAAACTATGCCTCTCATATTAATGCACGTCATGCCCTCGTTGAAGTAGCTAATTCCCCTGTTTTCCAAAACCGTATTTGTGCGATAACCGAATCAAGCAAACCACTGGCACAAAGTGAAGCATTATTTTTAAAATTACTTTCACAGGCCAGTGAAAAACCATAAAAAATCCCCCAGCAAGTCACCTTACTGGGGGATATTCAATTCAAAACTGAGTCTGTATTAATTACAGAACATCAACACAGTTCAGTTCTTTGAAAGCTTGTTCTAAACGAACAACCATTGAATCTTGTGCTTTACGCAGCCATACACGCGGGTCGTAGTATTTTTTGTTAGGTTTATCTGCACCTTCTGGGTTACCTAACTGACCTTGCAGATAGCCTTCGTTCTTTTTGTAGTACTGTAAAATACCATCCCAAGTTGCCCACTGAGTATCAGTATCGATGTTCATTTTGATAACACCGTAGCTAACTGCTTCTTTGATTTCAGCAGCACTTGAGCCAGAACCACCGTGGAATACGAAGTCTAAGCTGTTGTGTGGCAGGTTATATTTTTCTGAAACGTAGTCTTGTGAGTTGCGCAGAATTTTTGGCGTTAATTGAACGTTACCTGGCTTATAAACACCGTGAACGTTACCGAAAGATGCTGCGATAGTGAAACGTGGGCTTACTGCATTGAGTTTCTCGTATGCGTATGCAACATCTTCTGGTTGAGTATACAGTTCAGAGCTGTCCATACCTGTGTTATCAACACCATCTTCTTCACCACCCGTACAGCCTAATTCGATTTCCAACGTCATATCGATTTTAGCCATACGCGCTAAGTATTTAGCACAGATTTCGATATTTTCTTCCAGCGTTTCTTCTGACAGGTCAATCATGTGAGAAGAGAACAGTGGTTTACCTGTTTTCGCATAGTGTTTTTCACCTGCATCTAACAAGCCGTCGATCCATGGCAGTAATTTTTTCGCACAGTGGTCAGTATGCAGAATAACTGGCACACCATAGTGCTCAGCCATTTGATGCACATGATAAGCACCAGAGATCGCGCCTAAAACCGCTGCTTGTTGACCTTCTGCCTTCAAACCTTTACCTGCGATAAATGCTGCACCGCCGTTTGAAAACTGAACAATAACAGGCGCACGCACTTTCGCGGCCGCTTCGAGTACGGCGTTAATTGAATCCGTACCAACACAGTTCACCGCTGGCAATGCAAAGTTATTTTCTTTGGCAACTGCGAAAACTTTCTGTACATCATCACCCGTGATAACACCCGGTTTAACAAAATCAAAAATTTTAGACATGTGAAAAGGTCCTGTGGTAAACAGGCAGCCTACGCTGCCTGTTGTGTATGAACAATTAATTACGCTTTAGCACGTTCTTCTAGCATCACAACGGCAGGGAGCTTTTTACCTTCAACGAACTCAAGGAAAGCACCGCCACCCGTAGAGATATATGAAATTTTGTCTGCAATACCGAATAAATCGATAGCCGCTAATGTATCACCACCACCCGCGATGGAGAATGCATCACTGTCTGCGATGGCTTTTGCAACGATCTCAGTTCCTTTACGGAAGTTAGGGAATTCAAATACACCAACTGGGCCATTCCACAGAATGGTTTTGGCATTTTTTAGAATTTCAGCCAGACGCTGCGCTGATTCATCGCCTAAGTCCAGAATTTGCTCGTCGTCTTTGATTTCAGTACTTGATTTCAGTGTCGCTTCTGCGGTTTCAGAGAACTCAGTAGCAACGCGAACATCTGTCGGTACTGGAATTTGGCAGTTAGCCAGTAATTTTTTCGCTTCAGGAATTAGGTCATCTTCATATAATGAACGACCAACATTGTTGCCTTCTGCTGCGATAAAGGTATTTGCAATACCCCCACCCACAATTAGTTGGTCAGCGATTTTAGACAGTGAATCTAACACGGTCAGTTTTGTGGAGACTTTAGAACCTCCAACAATCGCCACCATTGGGCGCGCTGGGTCACCCAGTGCTTTACCTAATGCTTCTAACTCATTGCTTAATAATGGACCTGCACATGCAACGGGTGAGAATTTTGCCACGCCATGAGTTGACGCTTGAGCACGATGAGCCGTACCAAATGCATCCATCACATACACATCACATAATGCAGCGTATTGTTTTGACAGTGTTTCGTCGTCTTTTTTCTCGCCTTTGTTAAAGCGAACGTTTTCCAGAACGACTAACTCACCAGCGGCAATATCAATGCCATTTAAATAGTCTTTGACTAAACGAACAGGGTAATCGATTTTATCTGCCAGATAGTCAACAACAGGTTGCAGTGAAAACTCTTCGTTGTACTCGCCTTCAGTCGGGCGACCGAGGTGAGAAGTGACCATGACTTTAGCGCCTTGCTTCAGAGCAGCTTCGATTGTTGGTAATGAAGCACGGATACGTGCATCAGAAGTAACTTTGCCATCTTTGACAGGAACGTTTAAGTCAGAACGAATAAAAACGCGTTTACCCGCTAAGTCTAAATCGGTCATCTTAATTACAGACATGGTGAATCCTCTTGTTGATTCTCTATAAAGTTTCCATCAACTACTGGGCAGAGGCGAAAAGGTTATCATGCCCTGCTGTCTGTCAGTAGCCAATTAGTTTAAACCTGTTGCTGCCATCGCTAGCGTTGTATCTAGCATCCGGTTAGCAAACCCCCATTCGTTATCACACCAAACTAGGGTTTTTATTAAATGTTTTCCGCTAACTCGCGTTTGCGTACCATCAATAATAGCACTGTGTGGATCATGATTAAAATCCATCGAGACTAACGGCAGTTCTGTGTAGTCCACTATACCACGAAAATGCCCCTGTGCGGCGCTTCTCAGTAGTTGGTTCACTTTTTCAACACAGACATCGTCATGTACGGTAACACTCAAATCAATCGCTGTCACATTGGTTGTCGGTACACGGACAGAGATGGCTTCAAAATGATCTTTGAACTTCGGAAAAATTCGCGTAATTCCCGCCGCTAATTTCGTATCAACTGGAATAATAGATTGGCTGGCAGCGCGCGTTCTTCGTAAATCTTTATGATAGGCATCGATAACGGGTTGGTCATTCATTGATGCGTGGATCGTCGTAACGGTTCCTGACTCAATCGTAAATGCCTCATCAAGCAATTTAATAATCGGGATAATGCAGTTAGTGGTGCAAGATGCGTTTGACACGATATTGTCTGAAGCCGTTAAGCTTTCGTGGTTAACGCCATAGACAACAGTGGCATCAAGGTCATCAGTACCTGGGTGAGAGAACAGCACTTTTTTGGCGCCTGCCGCGATGTGCATTAAGCCATCATCACGGGAGCCATATGCCCCACTGCAATCAAGGACAATATCAATACCGAGTTCTTTCCAAGGCAAATCACGGATATCGGTTTGGTGAAATAAGCGGATATTATCATCGCCGACTTGCAAGAGTGAGCCATTAAGTCTCACATCCCACGCAAAACGCCCATGGCTGGAATCATACTTCAGCAAATGCGCGATACCTTCTGGTTCAGCAAGTTCGTTAATTGCAACAACGACGATCTCTGCCCGACGGCTCGATTCATATAACGCTCTTAAAACGCTTCGACCTATTCGACCAAAGCCATTTATTGCCACCCTGATTGCCATTCCACACCTTGTATATGAGCAAAATCACACGGTTGCTAAGGATAACTGACTCACACCAACTCTACTGCTCATTTTAGCAGTTAAAGGTTAAAAGTGTGCTGTAACCTACACTTTTTAAAAATTTTTTCATTGAATTTCATTTCACTGAAACGGTTCAGCTAATCTAAGGTTAGATTAAGGGATAAAGTAACAGAACGCAATAGAAAATCATTGATTAGTGCACAAAAAAACAACGCCTAATGATTAGCTAGGCGTTGTTCAGCAAAATAAGCACATACAGGGCATTCAACGCATGAATACCCCATCATTAACTTACTTATTTCAGAAGAGATTTCGCTGCTTCAACTGCTTTTTCTACGGTGATGCCAAACTCTTTGTACAGTTCTTCCGCTGGCGCGGATTCACCGAAGGTATGCATACCGATGATAGCCCCGTTTAAGCCAGTGTATTTGAACCAGTAGTCCGCGATACCCGCTTCGATAGCCACACGAGCGCTAACATTTGCAGGTAAAACAGCTTCACGGTACGCAGCATCTTGTTTATCAAATGCATCCGTAGATGGCATTGAAACAACGCGAACTTTGCGGCCTTCGGCAGTTAGTTGGTCTGCGGCTTTCACTGCCAACTCAACTTCAGAACCTGTTGCGATAAAGATAAGCTCAGGGGTGCCTGCGCTATCTTTCAGAATGTAAGCCCCTTTCTCGATATTCGCTAATTGCTCAGCGGTGCGAGGTTGCTGCTCTAAGTTCTGACGAGAGAAAATCAGTGCACTTGGGCCATCTTTACGCTCAACTGCATATTTCCATGCAACCGCAGACTCAACTTGGTCGCACGGACGCCATGTGCTGACGTTTGGCGTCACACGCAGGCTTGCCAGTTGCTCAACAGGTTGGTGAGTTGGGCCATCTTCACCCAGACCGATAGAGTCGTGAGTGTAAACAAAGATGCTACGAATTTTCATCAGCGCAGCCATACGCACAGCATTACGCGCGTATTCAACGAACATCAGGAAGGTTGCACCGTAAGGAATGAAACCGCCATGTAATGCGATACCATTCATGATAGCAGACATACCAAATTCACGTACACCGTAATGGATGTAGTTACCCGCAGGGTCTACGTTCAGTGCTTTAGAGCCTGACCACATGGTTAAGTTACTTGGTGCTAAGTCAGCAGAACCGCCCATAAACTCAGGTAATACTTTACCGAAAGCTTCCAATGCATTTTGTGATGCTTTACGGCTAGCAATATTGGCAGGGTTTTGTTGCAGTGTTTCAACGAATTTTTTCGCTTCTGCATCAAAGTTTGCAGGTAATTCACCGTTCATACGACGGGTAAATTCAGCCGCTAGTTCAGGGAAGTTCGCCGCATAAGCTGCAAATTTCTCATCCCACGCTTTTTGTTTCGCTTCGCCTGCTTTACGCGCATCCCATGCGTCATAGATATCTTGTGGAATTTCGAAAGGACCGAATTTCCAGCCCAGTGCTTCACGTGTTGCTGCAATTTCAGCATCACCTAATGGCGCACCGTGAACAGATTCAGAACCCGCTTTATTTGGTGAGCCAAAACCAATGATGGTTTTGCACATAATCAGCGTTGGTTTATCTGCTTTTTTCGCTTCATTGACGGCAGCATTGATTTGCGATGCATCGTGACCATCGATGTCACGAATAACATGCCAGCCATAAGACTCAAAGCGCGCAGCGGTATCATCAGTAAACCAACCTTCAACTTCACCATCAATAGAGATGCCGTTGTCATCATAGAATGCGATCAGTTTATTTAATTTCAGTGTACCCGCTAAAGAACATGCTTCGTGCGAGATACCTTCCATCATACAACCATCACCCATGAAGACATAAGTGTGGTGATCAACAACATCATGGCCAGGACGGTTGAATTGCGCCGCTAATGTGCGCTCTGCAATCGCAAAGCCGACTGCGTTTGCGATACCTTGACCTAAAGGACCCGTTGTTGTTTCAACACCTGGAGTATAGCCATATTCTGGGTGGCCCGGTGTTTTAGAATGTAATTGGCGGAAGTTTTTTAACTCTTCGATAGATAAGTCATAACCAGTGAGGTGCAGCAAGCTATAAATCAGCATTGAACCATGGCCGTTTGACAGCACAAAACGGTCACGATCCGCCCAGTGTGGGTTTGCTGGGTTATGATTCATATGGTCACGCCACAGTACTTCAGCAATATCAGCCATGCCCATTGGCGCGCCAGGATGCCCTGATTTTGCTTTTTGAACCGCATCCATACTTAGAAAGCGGATAGCATTAGCAAGGGTTTTACGAGTCGTCATCAGTATACTCCAGGTAGGATAAAAACGTACTTAAACCAATTTTTACAACGCAATACGGATAGTGCTACTTTGATTTCGCTATAACGAAAAACACCAATTTACCGACACATCACCCCATGTTCCTTTTTCTAAGGGCCATAGCGTATCAACAAGAAATTGAGCATTTCACGAATAGAGCGATTGAAAGTAACCCAATTCTACCCATACCGCAATATTTGCTATGTTCATGGCAGCAGATCGCTAATAAATTGAACTGCCGCAAAGCTGAATCCATTCCATTGCGCAAAATATCCCTTAAGGCTTACATTTTTGCGCAAGTGACTAACCTTATTAAACCTGAGTTCACTGTCTGGGATCAAGGTGATTTATGCATCTAGCACATTTAGCTGCCACATTAGTGATAATTGACAAAGTTTTAAGCAAAAAAGTGCCTCAATATGCCCGAATATTTTTGTTTGAGTTTACGTAAAAACACGCCTTCCAATAACAAAAATAGCAAATAAGGTGCGATAATTCGCACCTTATTTGAAAATAAAATTTCAGAAAATAGCTCTCAGATTACGATAAACTGTAATAGAAGCTTGTATAAGCGTTTGTCAGTAAATGACTCCCAAATTTAATCCCCTCTTTAATTAAATCTTGAGCCTCTGGTTCAAGCCAATTTTCATTGACCACTTTCAAAAAATCTTCAGCATGTTCAATATCAATTTCTTTATGTAATCCATAATGAGTAATTTGGCTCTCCTCAAGCCAACCATGGTTCTTGATTGCTTCATAAATGAGAGTTGATGCATCAACAAATGTACGCTCAATACCTGCATATACCGCTGATGCAAAGCGGTAATCTGAGAACGAAGAAACACTACGGATTGTTTCGTTAAAAACACGCGCATTCAATGGCGGCTGGTGAATATTGATTTTGGCAGTATCACCACCAAGACGAGAGATTAATGTTAAGATCGTATTACCATGAACATTTTCTTTAATTCCTTGCCCATGTTCTTCCCAAAGATTTTCGACAATGGCAATACGCGGTATTGCATCAGGAACGTTTGCGATAATTTGTGCCATTGGGCGACTAAAGAAAAAAACCATTGTCGCGAACTCATTTTGCGTTTCTACAAATTGCTCTTGAGATAATTCACCTGCACATAATGCTTTAAAATAAGGGGTTTCAGGTAAATTTACTGTATTAATCGTAGATTCTAAATAATTTTTTAATTCACTATTTAATGCCATAATTATTTTCCTCCTGAATTATCAGATAAAGAAAAGCACACGATATTAAATTCAAATGAGAACCTAATAATTAGATAAAAATTAATTCTCACATAATTTTCATGCTGCGCATTAAAATGAAATATGTTAGCTATTATCAAGAAACAATGTGTAACCTGAATTGAAAAAAAAACCAGTAACAATAAGCATTACTGGCTAATCATATAATATGAAACTTTAAACAGGCTAATCGCAGTTGCCTATAGAATGGTATTTATCAAATATAACAATATACTTACGGCTTTTTTTCTTTAGAATATTATGGCGAAACTCTTGTTGTGGTAACAGATTGAGAACCAATGGCTGCTCATCATCTTTTACCTCACAGCTTTCGTGAACCAATACCCTGAAATAAGTATTCCCTGTATTTTTTAACACTCCCTCATTAGCATCCATAGCATATTGGAAATTAATATTTTTCGGTCTAACGACAAAGTAAGTTTCTAAACTCACTGTTGGATAAAATAACGATTGTTGTTTTTGTGCGAGATCGTTTTCGACATCAAGTGATGTTTCACTAATTACAATTTTATAATACCGTTCTTGATTATCTTCTTTACCTCGATAAAAAATTTTAAAATACTCTTGCTCGCCAGGTAATAAGATTTTTTTTAAGGGCGTAAAAATAATTTCGCCATCTTCTATTGGCTTTCCCTGCTCTTGAATATCTGGTTTATCTATTTGATAGGCACTAAATGTATATAAATTCACCTTTTTTGTATCATTGATGTAGGCCTTCGAAAAAAAACTTTTATTCGGCTCAAGTGCTGAAATATCTGAGCTCAAATACAGTGCATGCGCCTGACCAAAGAATGAAAATATCGCCCCAAATAATACAAAGCCGAAAATTTTTTTTGTGTTTATTCTTCTCATACTATTTTTCAATAACACCATCAATTCATGCTTATAGATGCACATCTGGCCCCGTCCAAATCGCTTTCACAACAACGGTTCCACTGGCCGATACCGTTCCTAACCAATCAATGCCATCCAAAGTAAACAACGAATTAGAGTCATTCATCGGAAAACGTAAATCTAGATAGGTTCGATAGAAGGAACCTAAATCTTGGTTAGGGATATCCCACGGCGTTTCTGCCCATAAGGCGTCATTCATCGATATTTCTGTGCCATCACAACTTGAACGATAAGATTCCTCTGTACCTGAAGCATTTTTAAATGATAAATAAGCCGAGAATGGCACGCGGAATTTATCATCGTCTGAACTGAACAGACAAAAGTTTTGACCATTCACATTTACCGTTGGGCCTTCTACTCTTGCGGTAATAGAGTCAGCCTGTCGAGGCCCACTGGTCGTCACAATATAGTTAAACTCAATCGGCGGTTCTTCTGGGCCAATCTTTCCTGTCTTTGACGGGTTTGGAATATAATCCGCAGGTACAATACTGATACTATAATCGCGTGGTTTTATCACTAGCTGGTTTGATGGCGTAAATTCATAATACCCTGACTGTGGCGCCGCTGCGGGGTTAGTAAACGAAAAGGTAAAAAAGTCTTGGCTATTGGTAAAATCCACATTATTTGTTATTAACTGCTTAAAGAAGGTATTGGAAAAAAAGATAGAAACATACTGATTCGAACTTTTAAAATACGTATTGGCAGCATATGTTGAATTATAATTACGCCAAATATTCGAGCCATCATCAGGCCCAATTTTTATTGATGCGCCCGCAACAGTAAATGGGATCAGCGTTGAGTTAACTTTTAAACTCAATATAACATTGGCAAAAACATCCCCTGATGTCTCGTGTTTTACAACTTGGCAAATCAAGCCATTGACATTAGCGACAACGCCAATTCGGCAAAATTGTTCGCCAGGGCCTAAGCTTGGGTTCCCATTGCTGTCAATGTAAACCTCTTGCATTGCCCCAGTAGAGCTGAGCTTAATATGGGCAGATTTAGTAATCGTAAATTCGTGGGATGCAATAATTCGCCCGCCAACACTTTGGCAACTTTCCCCTTTCGCTGGGTCATAATCCAAGTCGGTCATGCATGCACGATAACTGTAGGTTTCAACCGCCCCAACAGCCATCTGTCTAAAATATTGATAGGTTGATTCGCTAAAAATACCTCGCGCGTATGCCCCTTCTCCCAATGTATTGTCCTGCACAATTTTATATGCACCATTTCGACCAACGTATTGTGCAGGCCAATAACCTGTATCTCGGTTGCAATAATTACGCATACAACGGTTGCCGATAAATGGGCCATCAATAGGGGAATTTTCAAACCAAATATCCACATTCTGATTTGCTCGAATCGAAGTATTGGTGTAGCCCATATACCCTAAACTTTCTTGGTTTTTTGCTGAATAACGAGAAAATTTATTTGCGCCAGTAAAGCGGGGGTCTAACGACCTCGGTGTGACAAAATATTCATCATCCACACCATTCTCGACAAAAACAATGGAATTACTCAGTGCAACGGCACCCACCGTTGAACTGAATAAAGCACTGAATATCATGCTACTAAGAGACAGAAAAGAAATCGGTTTAATCATCATAAAATTCTCATTGCCTTAATGCGACTGTACGCTGCGGGTCGCAAGTCACATCGCCTAGCCATAACGCGCCTCGAGCACCTTCTAAATTTAAATCAGCTTCGCATATAGTTTGCTCATCCTCTTGTAAAAGAGAAATAACGGGATATCGCACATCAACATCCATTGAAAACTCACCATTGTGATCCGTTTTCGTACGACCAATATGATTACGAATAGACGCATATTTAATAAATTCACCATTAGGGGATTTCAAACGGCCAAATACCGTTACTAACTGCCTAACTTCTGGTTTATAGATAGCAATATTCCCAGGGTATAAAGTGACAGACTTATTTCGCCCAGACACAATGTCAAAACTGTCTTTAGACTTCTCATCATTCATTAATTGAATGTCATAGTCTGAATAAGGTGATAAAGGGATAAACGTGTTTTTTCCACTAATTGGGTAACTTTGCCCATTAACTCGAGCGGTCATACTCCCTGCCCCATAAATATCCGAATTAATGATGACGCCCGACTTCCCTTGTTGCCCGCTGGGCATAATGGTGCCATCGCTATAGGCTAACGAACCACGAGATGTAAAGTTACCATTCAATCTTTGATTATCAGGTCGATTAACCGTTAGCATCCCTGAGTTATATTTCGTTTCGTAGGAGGCATAACCCATCGTTGAGAAATCAGACTCTCCATTATTTTTATCGCGCACTAATTTAGAAACAGATCCCCCGATATCGGTAATAACAGAATCTTCGAAACGTTTATTCGCGTAAATATTGGCTTTCATATTGCCATTACTTGAAGATAGACCTGTACTTAACCATGTTGATAACGGTAATGAAAAATCAAGACTGATAAATTTTTCATTCAGGCTTTTTTGGTCATCATAATGGTAACGCTGGACGCCTGTTCTTAATCCAATCGTGCCATAGCGGCCTGAAAATAGTGTATTTGAATATTCATAGTTAATTGAATCACTACCAATACGTTTATCTGTTGTACTGCTAATGGTAAATGACCCTGCTCGGTCAACAAGCTTAGCAAGGTTCAACGTCGCACCATAAGATTCGCTATTTGAATCATAAATAGGCAGGTCACCTTTAATAACCGCTTTTTCTTTCGAAGCCCAAACAGAGCCATAGCCGTCTGGCACACTGGTTGATACTGTCGCAATATTCCTAAAGCTGCCATGATTCTCCACCATACCTTGCCAAGAAATTGAGACATATTGGTTCAATGAAAGGTTAATACTGCTTTCATTAATTAAATAATTGTCATAACCGTAGTTCGACATTTGAAAATTTATCCCAGACAACACTGGGAAATTTTTTGCAACAGACGCCCCGAACAAATAACTTTTTTCTAATGGTTGGCGTTCTGCTTGTTTCCCTCTGACATAACGTTTTTTATCAAAATCGATATATCCGCCATAAACTTCCCAGCTAAGCTTGTCAAAATCAGCACCACTTGAACTAAATGACTTATTAATTGTTTGACGCTGTGATGTCACAATTTTGCCATCAACAACAGTTTCAATCATTACGTCATAAATACCAAAGGGCAAAATACTGGTATCCACTTCATAACTTCCCATTGGAAAGTTCTGGATATTTAATAATTTTTCATCACGATAAATTCGCACTTCGCCTGGACTATTTAAAAAGACATAAATTGGTGTCAGGGAGTATTTTTTATTGACTACGACACTTGAAGCATTATTTCCAATAGATGCCGCATATATTTTACTGCGATTTAAGGTTGTTAAACTCGCAATAGACTGCAAGTTCCACGTACTCATTAACCCGATGGCAAAACGTAGGCCATTAAAGTCACGCTCATACATTGCCCGATAAAGCTCAATATCAGAGTTCGATTTACCAATACTGTATGCTGATGCATTCACGTTTATATGGTGCTCTGCAATCGCAAATAACGTGTCTAAGTTAAAATAGCTGCTTGATGAATTTTTTCCTTTTTTTACCTGACTTTCAAAAATACCGAGATCATAGTTCGCAACCGTCGAAAAAGTGTCAACGGAAGAATCACCTAATGCAAACTGTCTGACTTTTTCATTAGCGGCAATCGCTTCTTTATTAACATCGAGAGATAAATTAAACGAAGCAATATTCAATTGCAGCACTGCATTTTTATCAACGACAATATTATTAAGCTCATTAAAGAAAACATCTTTTTTTTGTTCTAAACTTTCAATCAGCAAAGGTTGTATTTTGGGGCCTTTATTTGTGTCGATAAAATGAATATTGGCAAGTTTAATCTTCCCTTCAGCTATAATGATGATGGCATCTGCAATTTTATCTTCACTTTGATTTTTCCCATCATCTGATTTTAAACGTAGAAACACAGGCACCGACATTCCTTCCTCTAAAGCCAAAACAAAAGCAGGAGGAATAACATACCCACCAATTTTAATTCGCTTAATATCTTTAGCAGAAAGAGTACTTGAAAAAATAAAGCTCATTATTGATAACGCGATAACACTTTTACGCATAATTAAGACCTAACCCTAATTATTTGACAACAATAAACTCCCCTTTGTGCCAAATACCAACACTTGTTTTTTTATTATTTATATCAACCAACTGAAGGTTAACGGCTAAATTAGGTAAGAGATAATAACGTTCACGACAAATACCTTCTGCGCCATATTTTAACTTTTCGGTTAAGCAAGGGCCTGATGCAACAACCCGAAAAGAGCTATTCCCTAAATTAGCTATTTTATTTTTATCATAATTATATTTAAAACTTTCAATCCTTGGTGCTACGACTAAAATTGTACTTATTGTTGCGGATGTCGTTGCAGACGCTGACTTGGTACTTTTAGTCATTCCGCTTTCACTAATTGGGTCATCTGTCCAGTTTAACCGGTAGTAACGTTCCTGTTCGTCTTTCGGGCCTTGATAGATAATTTTAAAAATATCTCGTGATTTGCCTGGAAGTATAATGTTCGCTGGTGTTGACAGTATTTCGTTAGGATCGTTAATAGGGATAACCTTTCCACCCTCAAGTGGAGAGTCTATCTTTTCAATACTTAAGTTAACCAATCTTGCCGCATCAACAGTATTTTCAATTTCTTTTGCTAAGGTTTCTTCACCTGAAGAAATAATTTCCGTAATATTACCAACGTTAACGGCAAAACTATTTTTTAACGGTAACATGGATAATAAAATAACTGTAAATGTGATTTTATTCATTATAAAAACTCAAATAGAAAACGATAAAGATCAACATCCTTATATTCTCTTTATCGTAATATAAAATTTATTATTTAATTAACGATCTAACTTATGGAGTAGTGAAGCTACCTTCCCAGTTTGCTGTAAACTGAATTTTTACATCACCATCCCAAACACCATCAGCTAAATCTTTAAATTCTGCGTCTACACCAGCTGCTTTCGCGTTAGCAATAACGAAAGTAAACTCACCGCGGTCTGTTGAACGGTCTGAAACATCCCAAGAGCCATTTGCAGCTAAGTTGTCTAAACCTGAAGTGATACCTTGTGCGACATCAATTAAAGTTGTATCAGTAGTCGAGTCTAAATCTGCACCATTCCATTTAACACCAACTTCTAATGTAGAATCATCAGTTGTTCTTGCTAAGGTATTTGCAATAATTTTTGATGTTAATTTAAAATCAGTTGCATCTGCTTGGCCTTGGATAGCAATATCAAATGCACCGTTTTGCTGGTTAAAGCTTTTTTGTCCTTCAGCGTAATTGAAAGTCAAACTTTTAAGTGGGGTAACAACTAACATACTTGTTGTGTCTTTAATTGCAGTTGCTTGCCATGTTGCTGTCGCTTGAGCAGTACGCGTATCTGCATTTGCAACAGTAGCAAAAGAAGCAGCAATAATCCCAGATAATAATACAGATGCCATTTTTTTATTAAACATATTGTTCTCTCTAATTAATATTCAAAATATAACAAATAGAAAATTACATAGTATAAAAAACACTTTCTTGTGTTTTTTATAAAATATAATCTGACCACTGAGTTTTAATTAACGCAATATAATTATTATTCTTTACTAGAGACAAAATCCATTAAGTACCGACCTAATGAGTAATTTTCCTTTTCTTCTATTTCATTTTTTAAATTATTCTCATTCTCTTTTTCATTTTGAACAAAGAGAATGAGGTCAACCCAACTTTTATCGAGTAGAGATAATAGCTGATGTAATTGATCTAAGGTTAACGGTGTTTTACCTGTTTCATAACGAGAAATTTGTTGCTGACTTACACGCATTAACTTTGCTAATTGCTTACCAGTTAGATTTTTTTCTCGTCTAGATTTTCGTAAGAAAAAACCAGCATAATAACTTAACTTATTTGATTCCATAAGCATTTCCAAAACTTTCCCAACGGTGAAATAATTCGTATAACTCTATAAAAGCTAATTATTAATATATTTATATTCTTGATTAAATAATTCAAAAATTAATTATTCGTAACTAATTTGTTCTTAATAATATAAATGGATACAAAATCGTGTAAAAATGTTTAAAGCTATTAAAAAACAAAAAACCAATAGCCCACAACTATCAAAGTATTTTTTCTGCAACATTTCCCTATCTAAAAACAACAAAAAACACGTAATCAGAGTATTAAATTAATAAGTAACTATGTGATTAATAGATTAATTTTAAATGTTGCTATTTTGTTTTTAATATGCGCGAATTAAGTTATAGATATAATTACTTATTTTTTTAAATATATATTAGAGACACCCAATTTAATAGGTATTTTCATTTTGTTACAAATTGGCATGGAATGTATTATTTGAATGGAGATTTAACACCAAATACGAGTATTAAGGTTTTTCACCTAAAAAAAATTCAATATCTAGTGTTAAGATCGAGTACGCCAAGTTTATCTTTGGGAAAGGAAAATGTACTCTTTACTTTTCAACTTTTCTAAGCATTATAAAAATGAGAATGATTGTTAGAATAACATTTCAAACTGAAATAGTTCATCAATGATATAAAAAAAAACATTTTTTAATCGTCACAATAACGCATAAAAAAGCACCTAATTACCGTCATTATATTAATAATGAAATAAAATGTGTTACTGTTCGAAATCAAAAATATGAGCCTTACTAGCAGTATGCGTTGCAAAATCGTCATATACAAAAACAATAAACGCATTCTATGCGTATAACACCAATTTGTTACGATATGAATTAATGAAACAAAATTTATGTGAAGGGCAAATTACGATAAAATGCAAAGTAGAATTCGCATAAAAAAGATAAAAAAAGCCCCGAGCAAATGCTCAGGGCTTCAATGTTTGGCGGAACGGACGGGACTCGAACCCGCGACCCCCTGCGTGACAGGCAGGTATTCTAACCAACTGAACTACCGCTCCGAATGTTCCCTGTTGGGAACGCCATGCATATTACGAACACTTCATTAAGCAGTCAATACTTTTTCTTGAAAAATCGCGCAGTTGAACAGTTTTTAGCCCAAATAATAGGATAAATCACCGCACCTTTATTACGCTTAGCAAAAACCACTCAAAACTAATGCAAAGTTTCTTCTTCATCAGACTGCCGCCAAAGGCAAGGTTTTCCACCTTTCTTATCAACAATATCAAGACGAGCTTCATGAGCAATAAGTTCTTCATCAGAAGCATATAACACAGTTAAACCACTTGAAGGTCGTTCAATACGTTGAATTTCATATGCTTGCTCATTATTTGCTGATTCGGCATCCATCGAGAATGATAACGACGTTTGCCCCCCCGTCATCGCAAGATACACGTCCGATAAAATTTCAGCATCGAGTAAAGCGCCGTGCAACGTACGTTTAGAGTTATCAATTAAATAACGGTCACATAAGGCATCTAAGTTATTGCGCTTACCTGGAAATAACTTTCGTGCCAACACCAAACTATCCGTGATAGTACAAAAATCGGCTGTGGGTGGGATCCCTCTATTCAGTTTACGGAACTCATAATCCATAAAACCGATATCGAAGGGCGCATTGTGAATAACTAATTCTGCCCCTCGAATAAATTCAAGAAACTCATCAGCAATGTCAGCAAAGACGGGTTTATCTTGTAAAAATTCATCACTGATCCCATGAACCTCAAAAGCTTCAGGATCCACTAAACGATTCGGTTTGATATAAACATGGAAATTACGACCAGTTAAGCGTCGGTTAATGACTTCAACCGCGCCAATTTCAATAATATTATGGCCTTCATAATGAACACCAAGCTTATTCATACCTGTTGTTTCAGTATCGAGGACAATTTGTCGGGTTATCGCCGTGCTCATAATGGTATTTTGTGTCAAACTAGAGGTGAATGAATATTATAGAGTGTACCAGAAATGACAAAGCAGGTAGAAATTTTCACGGATGGTTCCTGTTTGGGTAATCCAGGGCCAGGTGGATACGGTATTGTCCTTCGTTATCAACAACATGAAAAAACGCTCAGTGACGGCTATTTTATGACGACTAACAATCGCATGGAGCTGCTTGCTGCCATTGTTGCCCTTGAGTCCCTCAAAAGACCATGTGATATCATCCTAACCACAGATAGCCAATATGTTCGCCAAGGTATTACTCAATGGATCCATGGCTGGAAACGTAAGCAATGGCGTAAAGCCGATAAATCCCCAGTCGTTAATGTGGACTTATGGAAACGTCTTGATGAAGCAATCCAACCCCACACGATTGATTGGCGCTGGGTGAAAGGCCATGCAGGCCACCCTGAAAATGAAAAATGTGATGAGTTAGCACGCGAAGCTGCATCATCTCCAACAAAAGAAGACACTGGATATCAACCCGCAAAAGACTAAGCACTTGGCTTTTTCGTGCGTTTACTTAACTCTTTTGCTGCCCCTAATGCGGTGCCAATTTTCATTTTCGGTTGTTTGAATTTTAATGGTGTTGGCGTGAGCGGGTATGTTCGTTTTCTCGCCACGATGACACTAAGCACACCAATTCCACCACCGCTTTTATTGATCCACCGCTGCGGGCTCATCCATGGAATTACGTGGCAATTCCGATGATATAACACTTCATAATTTAATAGACTCAGCCAATCAAATACCCTAACCGATGGAAAGAAACGGCTACAATAAGGCTGTCTTTTACGTAAAACAGGAACTAACTTTGCTAACCCTGCGAGGCTAAATGGATTAAACCCTGTAATAATCAGCCAACCATCATCGATTAATACGCGGTCAACCTCTCTCAATAGCCAATGTGGATCATGGCTATATGCTAAACAATGTGAGACTAAACAAGCATCAATCGACTTTGCTGTAAAAGGTAAGGCATCGGGCTGCGCAATAAGGTTAAAGCGAGGGTCGTTCTCCCCCACATTGAATTGATGGGAGATTAGACATTCTTCGGTATGGATTTCAGTGCTTAAATGCCCTAACTTAAGGAGATGAAAACCAAACATTTTCGGCCACCAAGGACGAAGCTGGTTTTCCAGGGCTTGCTGGTATTGTTCGCCAAAAGGAATATCAGACCAACTAACGGGCATTTGAATTTTTTTATCAATACGCGCAGGCTTCATGACATTCCCCTATTAAACAGTTTTCGAGGTCACTATGGAGTTAATTCGAGTCCCCGCTTTAAATGATAACTATATTTGGGTTTTAGCAGATAACCAAAAACAGTGTATCATCGTTGACCCTGCGGAGGCAGAGGCTGTGCTCGAAATAATCACCCAGAGGCACTTAACCCCTGTCGCCATCTTATTAACCCATCACCATAATGATCATACTGGTGGTGTGGAAGATATTTTAAACAAATTTACAACGTTACCTGTATTTGGTTCAAAAGAAACCGCAGATAAAGGCGCTACTGAATTAGTTGCAGATGGCGATAACGTCGTCGTCAATCACTTCAACTTCCAGGTTATCTCTTTATCTGGGCATACCACTGACCATATTGGTTTCTATCAAGCACCTTATTTATTCTGCGGTGATACTTTATTTTCCGCAGGCTGCGGCCGTATTTTTGAAGGTACGCCAGAACAAATGTATCAATCTATTCAGAAAATTGCTGCCCTGCCCGATGACACTCTCATTTGTTGCGCCCACGAATATACTTTATCAAATCTAAAGTTTGCGCATCATATTTGGCCTGAAAATGAAGCAATTACACAATATTTACAAAAGATAACGCAAATGCGTGACAAACATCAACCTACAGTACCTACCACATTGAAAACAGAGAAAAAGATAAATATTTTTCTTCAGTGTGATAATCAGCAATTACAGAAAAAATTGCAAATTAATATGCAAAATCCACCTTTGAGGGCCGTTTTTACCCTGTTACGTCAATTAAAAGACCAATATTGAAGTTTATTGATTGTCATATCGGGGTGGGGTAAGTATTATTGTTCGACTTTTAAACATTAAAATGAAGAACAATAGAAAAAAATGAAGATAATCGCGACGCTTATCGCCATTGTTCTGCTGGCTGGATGCCAAACTACCCCGAAAAAAGTTAAGCAGAATAAACCCACAGTAAATCATACAATTGAAACCATTGCTTCACATAACCAAGCGGCTAGTCGACAACAATCTAAAGTTGATTATGACTTATGGGGCTATATTAGTGATGAATTAAAAATGGACATCCCTGATAACCCACAAATTAGGGAAATGGCCAACAGTTATATGAATAAACAAAGTTTTGTCTACGATGTGGCATTAAGGGCTGAGCCTTATATGTACCTCATCGTAGACGAAATTAATGAACGTAACCTCCCGATGGAACTCGCTTTAATCCCAATTATTGAAAGTTCATTTAATCCCAAAGCGACCTCCCCAGCACAAGCCGCTGGCTTGTGGCAAATAGTGCCAATCACAGCCCGCTCTTATGGGTTAAAACAAACTCAATGGGTTGATGAGCGCAGAGATGTTCTTTCATCTACCAATGCTGCATTTGATTTACTCGAGAACCTAAATGTGATGTTCGGCCATGATTGGGCACTCACTTTAGCGGCTTATAACTGCGGTGAAGGTTGTGTGCAAAACGCGATTAAAAAGAACGAAGCAGCTGGCCTTCCAACTGACTTTTGGTCACTATCATTACCGAAAGAAACTAAACAGTATGTCCCTAAAATTTTAGCACTAAGTAAAGTATTAAAAAATCCAGAGCAGTATCAAGTTAATTTACCGACAAGCAATAAAAATAGAGCACTAACACAAGTGGATGTCGGTCAACAAATTACCTTATCCCAAGCGGCTGAGCTGGCAGGGTTAACAGTTGAATCCGTCAAAACCTACAACTCTGGTTATACCCGAGGGATTACATCTCCCACAGGGCCACACTATATTATGTTGCCTACTGCAAAAGCAGAGCAATTTAAAACCTCACTAACAGACCAAGAGGTTTTAGAAACAATTCGCCTTGCCACTGTGCAAAATCAACAAATTAAAGCAATAACACAACCAACAGCGATTTCAACGGCTCGCCAAAATCGTGCCAAGGTCACCACGTATAAAGTCCGCAAAGGTGAATCTATCGCCAGTATTGCTCAAAAATTCAATACGACAGCGAAAAACATTCAGAAGCTAAATGGCCTTAAAACAGCTAGCGTGATTAAACCAGGCCAAATGCTCAAAGTTTCAGGTGCCGCACCAGTCGGTAATAGTCGTAAAAGCACAGTGTACAAAGTTCGCAAGGGTGATTCTTATTACAGTATTGCAAAACGCCACGGGATCAAGCTGAATGATTTAATGACTTGGAACTCTGGAGTCAAAATGGCAGACCTGAAACCTGGCGTTACATTAAATCTCTATCTCTAAGTTGCAACCTAATTTAAAAACCTTTACTTCATTTTGTGAAGGTTTTTAAATACCTCATCTAATAGGTTGAATAAAACTATTTAAATACTCTGAATGGAGTAATACTTTTTATAAGATGTCTTATGTCAACTTTCATCTCTGATTGTATTTAAAATACACGGGTGATTTAAATACACTATAAAATTGTGTTTAGTCAGAAAATCCCGTATCCCCTCTAAAGTAGAAAAAAGTGGTTAATAGAGGGTGACTTATGTCATAATAGTGATATTATTGCTCTTACACTGAGGCGGTTTTCACTGCTAGCCTGTATTTGAATATTACTTATGTTAATAGTATAAACCTTCAAACATTCAATGTTTTTATAATAACCTTATATTTTTCAATATATTAACAACCCATGTTTTTACATTGAACATAAGTGCTTTTAATTAGTTATTATGGCTGTATTATTGATATAAAAAGATACATAGCAAACGTCAGATTCGCCTGCGGAGGTGATTATGGATGAATACTCACCCAAAAGACATGATATAGCAGAACTTAAATACTTATGTAATAGTCTGAATCGGGACGCTATTTTAAGTTTACAACAAACAAATACACATTGGATTAATGACTTAAGCTCTGACCAAAGTGCGGCGCTTAATGAACTCATAGAGCACATCGCAGCATTTGTTTGGCGATTTAAAATCAAATATCCAAAAGAAAATCTTGTTATTTCATTAATCGAAGAATATCTCGATGAGACTTACGATTTATTTGGTAGCCCTGTCATCACATTGAGTGAAATTATTGATTGGGAAACAATGAATCAAAACCTTGTCGCTGTGCTGGATGACGATCTAAAATGTCTAACCAGCAAAACTTAAAGGCTTTATTTATCTTTAGTCTAACTATCATATTGTATATTACCGAGTTATTTCTCATAAAAGAAAGGGCGTTATGACCAAATCTGATTATCTGATGCGTTTAAGAAAATGCACAACAATTGAAACACTTGAGCGAGTGATTGAAAAAAACAAGTATGAATTATCTGATGATGAATTGGAATTGTTCTACTCAGCAGCAGATCATCGCCTTGCTGAACTGACAATGAATAAACTCTACGATAAAATTCCAGCTTCTGTTTGGAAATTTGTTAGATAATATCTTAGAAACACGCACAGATAGTAAATGGTTATAGCCGGTAACAACATTTATCGGCTGAACTCATTATTATTCAAACACAATTATTGGCATTATTTTAATGCTAATACCCCTTTTACGCTGTTTATTTTCCTCTCAAACTTAAAAAGCAACTCATTTTAACAATTAATGCGATATTTTTAACTTTGTTCTATTTATATATTAGGCATTATTTAAAAACACAAAACCACCTTAACACTTATATAAAATTTAAATGTTAAATAAATTAAAGGTAACTTTATTAGTTATTAGCACTGGGTTGAATGTATTTAAATAATATTAAAGGATAAAGTAAGAAATGAAATTTTGGGTGGGAGCCCTGCCAGCGACATCCCGGCACACACGACCCCTGCTATGGCTGCTTCCTTCCGGACCTGACCAAGTTAACAAGTTAGCGTTGCGGGAGAACCAACAGAGCCCCCATTGAATGCTTCTTTCGAAGCAAATGTATTATGCTCGATCGCCGTTTAAATAGCAAGAATACTGCGGCTAAGTGCTGATTTATTACACAAAAAAGACAACCTATTAACCGTAAAATCGAAAAATTAGGTGCGATAAAAATAACGTTAATTGGCAGGCACCATTAATAATTCAATATTTTTGGTAACACCATTATTAATCACTTCAACCACAGAATCCGTGATATAAAGTAGCTTTCCATCAGCATTAACCGTTGCATTCACAGTCAGTTTACCTTCAGGCCTTACCTCATTTTTATGATAAGTTAACTCAAAAGGTATGGTCGGGCGATTATTGAATGAATCATAGTATTTTTGAGACAAAATAAGCGCAGGCAAATCCGTTATTGAAGTATCTGCAAGCGTAACAGTCATAACCGCACCTGCAGGTATAACAGAGCTCTGCACAATCACAACACGCCCTTCGATTTTTCCTGAATCAACAGTTTGGTTGTTATGGCTAGTTTTACTATTCAGTGTTTTTTCACCTGGCTTCGTGTTATTCCCTTCACAGCCGATTAAAGAAAAAACAAATATAAAGCTAACTAAGTAGCGTAAGAACATCATAATTATGACCTATAAGGCAATGTTTAATAACATATTTAAAAAACTTGAAATTGGAGAATCTTTTTTTGATGTGGGAATTGAAAAAAGTATAACCAATTTGAATAAAATAACAAAATAATATTTCAAATTGTAACTGCAAGTAAGCGTTAGTTTACCCTTACACAATCTATCTACCTATTTTGGTAAAATAATGGGAAAATACCGACATCTCATTATTTTTAACGGTATTAAGGTAATTATGAGCCCAGAATTACAGAACTTAATTAGCCTCATTGAACTAGAAAAAATTGAAGAAGGTATTTTCAGAGGGCAAAGCGAAGACCTTGGTTTACCACAAGTTTTTGGTGGTCAAGTTGTTGGGCAAGCCATGTATGCCGCTGAACAAACGCTTCCTGAAGATCGCTTTATTAACTCTTTTCACAGTTATTTCTTACGTCCTGGCGATAGCTCTCGCCCTATTGTGTACGACGTGGAAATTTTACGTGATGGTGGAAGTTTTAGTGCACGCCGTGTCAGTGCCATTCAAAATGGCCAACCAATATTCTTTATGACGGCTTCATTTCAAACCCAAGAAGATGGATATTCACATCAAAACTTGATGCCTGACGTTCCACCTCCTTCTCAATTAATTTCTCAAGATGATATTGTGCAAGCATTGGCCGATAAATTGCCTGAAGCCGTCAAAAAATATGCCTTAAGGCCTAACCCTTTCGAATTTAGGCCAGTTGAATTCTACAGCCCATTTGATGCGCCACCTCAAGAGCCATTCCGCTATATTTGGTTTAAAGCTAAAGGGCAATTACCCAATATACCTTCACTACATCATTATTTATTAGGCTACGCTTCTGACTATAATTTTTTACCTGCCGCTTTACAGCCCCACGGTCGTGGTTTTATGGAAAGAGATTTACAAGTCGCGACCATTGATCACTCAATGTGGTTCCATCGCCCTTTTAAAATCGATGATTGGTTACTTTATGCAGTCGAAAGCCCATCAGCGTCTGGCGGAAGAGGCTTTGTGAAAGGGCAAATTTACAATCCTCAAGGTGATCTTGTTGCAACAGCTGTGCAAGAAGGTGTTATACGTCAAAGGCAACCTCGCTAGACAACATCGATTGAAAAGTAAGTGATTACTTACTCAGCAAAAAGGTAATGGCAGTGTTGTGTATACTGCCATTATCAATTTGAATAGAACACAGTTTTATCCTGAATTCATAAATAAAAGTACGTGGCAGCCTTAGTTATAAGCACTTTCACCGTGGGAAGTAATATCCAAACCTTCTCTTTCCTTTTCGACACCAATTCTTAACCCTGATGTCTTCGCTGCAACCATAAAAGCAATAAATGCAACAACAGCGGTCCATACAACACACACTAAGATGCTAAACGCTTGGATACCGACCTGTTTTAGCATCGTGATGCCTTCCGCAAAGCCACTTCCTCCTAATGAACTTGAGGTAAATACCCCTGTCAGCAAGCAACCTAAAATACCGCAGACACCATGAACGCCAAAAACGTCACAAACATCATCGACTCTCAGCTTACGTTTTAATATTACCACGCCCCATAAACCCGCAATCCCTGAAAGCAGCCCAATGATTAATGCGCCGCCAACGCCAACAGTTCCAGCCGCAGGAGTGACCCCAACAAGTCCAGCTAAGCAACCCGAGCAAGCACCAAGTAAAGACGGTTTATCCCTAAAAATCCATTCCGCCAATGTCCACGATAAAATCGCACCAGAAGCCGCTGCAACGGTGTTAACAAAGGCTAAAGCAGCTATACCATCAGCACTTCCCGCAGAGCCTGCATTGAATCCAAACCAACCAATAAATAAAATGGATGTTCCCATAAATACCATCGGCAAGTTGTGTGGTTTAATCGCCTCTTTACCAAGCCCTGTACGATGGCCAAGTAAGTAAGCACCAACTAAGCCTGCGACTGCCGCATTAATATGTACGACAGTTCCTCCCGCAAAATCCAATGCCCCATCTTGTGAAAGAATTCCGCCCCCCCAAACCATATGTGCCATAGGTAAATAAGCAAAAGTGGTCCAAATAACAGTAAAAATTAAAACGGCTGAAAATTTAATCCTCTCGCCTAAAGCTCCGATCACTAGCGCCACGGTTAAACATGCAAACGCCCCTTGGAATGCAACATGAACAAACTGCGGAATTGTTGCGGATAAGCTTTCCACTGTAATTCCCTTTAACATCACAAGGCTAAATCCACCAAAAAATGCATTCCCCTCACTAAATGCTAAGCTGTACCCATAAACAATCCAAATAACAGAAACCAACGCTAGAATTACTGTCGTCTGTGCCATAAGTGAAAGTACGTTTTTGCTTCTTAATAACCCGCCATAAAACAAAGCAATACCTGGTACAATCATGAAAATCACCAAGGCAGTGGATATCATCATAAAGGCATTATCTGCTTTATCTAATCCCTCTTGGGAAGCCAAAACAGTCATTGGAAAACTACTTGCTGCTATTAATATATATTGAAACCATTTACGCATCGCCGTTCTCCTAAAGTGCTTCATCTTGTTTTTCACCCGTACGAATTCGTACTGCTTGCTCAAGTGGCAAAATGAATATTTTTCCATCGCCAACTTGACCGGTGTGTGCCTTTCTCTCGACTGTTTCAATGACTAACTCGACTAACTCATCTGGAACGGCAATCTCCATTCGCACTTTAGGTAAAAAATCGACGGTATATTCTGCCCCTCGGTATAATTCAGCATGCCCTTTTTGTCGTCCAAAACCACGCACTTCTGTCATTGTCATCCCTTGAATGCCAATTTCGGACAACGCCTCGCGAACCTCATCTAATTTAAATGGCTTAATGATTACGATGATATATTTCATTCTCACTCCTATAAGTCATCTCAATAGCACGCTCATCCTCTATGAGCGCTACTGACTTATGAGCAAATCTCATGCCAAAAACTATTTATTGTTTAAATTCAATTAGAAACAACAAAATAAAAAACCACTCGAATGAGTGGTTTTCTAGGATGCATTATAATAGTGCAGAATAATTAGCTAGTTACAACCTCAATCCCAGCATCACAGCGGGCATTTAAGGATTCACCGACCTGTTGCAACTGGTACATTTGATAATAACGCCCTTTTTGTTGTAAAAGATGCGAGTGAGTCCCTTTCTCAACAATTGCACCACGATGCAGCACAATCACTTCATCAGCATCAACAATGGTTGATAAGCGATGCGCAATTACCACCAGCGTTGTATTTTCACGAATAACACGTAACGCCTTTTGAATCGCTTGTTCTGTGCCTGAATCAATATTTGCAGTTGCTTCATCCAAAATAAGAATTTTAGGCGTAACTACTAGCACCCGAGCCATCGCTAATAGCTGCCGCTGCCCAACAGACAGTGTATTTCCTTGCTCGCCAAGTACAGTATCTAAACCCTCCGGAAGCTGTCGAACTAAGCCTGCAAGTTGCACAGTTTCAAGCACTTCCCATACTTTACCTTGACTAACATCACGCCCTAATGCCACATTATCAAAAAATGAAGACGCTAATACGACAGGATCTTGCTGAACCATCGCAATACCGTTACGCAAAGTTTGGTGAGACAAAGTGTGTAAATCACGACCATCCAGCAATATTTCACCTTTTTGCCATGGGTAATACCCCATAATCAGGTTAGCAATCGTACTTTTACCGCTTCCAGTGTGGCCAACCAACGCAATAAAGTGGTTATTCGGCACATGCAGATTAATATCATTCAAAACTAATTTATCATCGCGATAGGCAAAAGAAAGATGATTAATGGTAATTGAGCCACCTTGTAACGGAGCAATGCTTTCGCCATAGCCTTGCTGTGGGCTATCCATTAACTCAAAAACACGCTCACCAGAAACCACGGCTTGCTGCAACATCGATTGCTGTGATGTTAATTCAATTAGCGGTTCATTTAATCGGCCTAAATAATTAATAAAAGCATATAAAACGCCTACCCCAATCGTTGTTGTCCCTTCAATGCCAAATAAGAATAGTAAACCACACAGGATAGAAGCAGAAAATAAGCTAAGTAATGGACGTAGCAACAAACCATCCAGCTTTAATGCTTTCATTCTCGCTTTATAATGCTCTTGACTCACATCCTGCATTTTTGCGCCAAACCGAGCTTGCTGCAAAAATTGTTGGATCACCGTCATACCATTAATAACTTCATTAAAACCGTTATTTATATCCGCAAGATATGAACGAACTCGACGAATAATCGGTGTGCTTAGACGTTGATAAGCTATCATCACAACAAATACAGCAGGAAAAATCATTACTGCAACTGATGCCATTCGCCATTCAAGGGAAAACATCGCGACTAACATGGCGCAAATCAGCGCTAAGCTACGAAACACCGTCGGAACAACCATAACAAAAAGGTCTTTGATCACCTCAGTATCATTAGTAACGCGAGAAATTAGCTGACCAACGGGCTGTTTATCAAATGCACTTAACGGTTGCCGAAGCGCCGCATTCATCACATCAGTACGCAAGTTTTGCACCACGCCGACAGCGGCTTTATTAAATAAAATGATTTGGTAATAATGCAGTAGCGCAGCAATTACCTGTAGCAATATAAAACCAATAACCATATACAAGGTCAGTGGCATGATAATTTCTTTTTTAGCCACCATATTATCAATAAAGTAGCTAACGAGCAGAGGCCCACTGACCTCCGCAATTGCAGCTAGCCATAACATACCAATAGCAATACCCATCGTGCCACGGTAAATTTTCCCGTAGGAGAGAAGCCGTTTTAATGCTGGCCAAAGTGGTTTTTTCTGGCTCATAGTTCACCATCCAAAGCCGCTTCAATTTGTTGATAATGATACATATCTTTATACCAGCCTGGCTGACTTATTAGAAATTCATGCTCACCTTGAGCGGTTATTGTCCCTTGAGATAGCACTAAAATAGTATCGGCCTCCACTAAGGCAGATAACCGATGAGCACTAATAATTAACGTTCGTCCTTGTCGCCAGTGGCTTAAGTTCTGCAATATAGTAAATTCTGTTTGCCCATCCACTGCGGAAAGGGAATCATCCAACACCAATATTTCTGCGTTTTGTAAAATTGCCCGTGCAATAGAAATACGTTGTTTTTGCCCCCCTGAAAGCATAACGCCCCGCTCACCCACTTGCGTCTCATAACCTTCTGGCAAACGCAAAATATCATCATGCACACAGGCAATTCGTGCCGCTTCTTCGATTTCAGCTTGCGTGGCATCTGGTCTGCCAAGAGCAATGTTTCCTGCCACAGTATCTGAAAACAAGAAAGGGGATTGGTTCACAATCGATAACCTTGCACGCCATTCATCTAGTTTGATTTCAGATAACGGCAACCCTTGATAGCAAATGTCCCCGTCAGTCACATCAAATTGTCGCTGTAATAACGTTAATAATGTGGATTTTCCTGATCCAGTCGGCCCACAAATACCTAAAAACTGTCCTGGTTTTAAGTTGAATTGGACATTGTATAGCGAGGTTCGAGCTGTTTCTGGATAGCTAAAAGCGCTAATGTTCACACTCAATTCACCTTTTTCAGGTTGCAATGAATGCGAGCCATCGTTAATCACCAGTGGCTCATTTAATAAGCTTAAAATTCGGCTATAAGCGGCACTACCGCGTTCAACAATATTAAACATCCAAGCCAGGGCTAACATTGGCCAAATCATTAGCCCTAAATACATAATAAAGCTAGTGAGTTCACCTAACGTGAGCGAACCATCTAATACCATCCAGCTCCCACCCGCGATAGCGAGTAAATTCGCCATGCCGATTGCCATAAATATCGTTGGGTCAAAACGCGCATCAATTTTTGCGACATGCATATTACGGCGGCCTGCTTCGGTCGCCACTTGCTCAAACTGGTTAGATTGATGGTCTTCAAGACCAAAAGCCTTGATCATGCGAATGCTGGTTAAACTTTCTTGTGCATGGTTGTTTAATGATGAAAATGCGCCTTGGGCATGCTTAAACCGATGGTGAAGCTGATCCCCATAGCGCTTGATGACGATAGCCATAATTGGCATCGGAATCAACGCCAGTAAGGTTAACTGCCAGCTGATCTCAACACTCATCATAATTAAAACAGCGCATCCCATAACCAACGAGTCAACTAGCGTTAACACCCCTTCCCCTGCTGCAAATACGACACGATCTACGTCATTTGTCGTACGAGCGATGAGATCCCCTGTACGATATTTCAGGTAAAATGCTTGGTTTTGCAGACTTAATTGGCGATAGAATTTCTGGCGTAGTTGAACAGCCAGTTTATAAGAGGCACCAAATAGCCAAAGCCGCCAAACATATCGCAAGCCATAAACAATTAATGCAATGAATAACATTAGCAGGACGTAGTTGACTAGTTGACTTCTCGGCATGGTTTCTTTGCTAATCCCATCAACAACCACGCCAACAATGCGAGGAGGAATGAGCTGTAAGATAGCAATGACAATCAAAAAGCAAACAGCGCCGAGATAGCGCCGCCATTCACTTAAAAAATACCATTTTAGTTGTGAAAATAATCGCACGTATTGCTGCCTTGAATGATTTTAATTAATTTATACGCCTTAAGCTGCCTTATATTGTCTTTTCTGCCGACAATCTAATCAGGGATAGGTAAAACTGTTGTATATTTGATTTTTTCCATCGCAAAGCTTGAAGTGACATCAATTAAACCCTGAACACCATTCACCAGCTTTTTATAAAAAAGGTCATAAGATTTCATATCATGCACTTCAACTTGCATCAGGTAATCATATTCCCCCGCCATACGGTAAAACATCAGTACCTCTGGCATCTGACTAACAAATGACACAAATTGCTCATACCACTCACTATTATGGTGCTGAGTTTTTATCGTTACGATAACCGTCAAGCCTAACCCCAGCTTTTCGCCGTCAAGTAGCGTAACTCGTCCACGAATGTAGCCTTCATCTTCGAGACGTTTTAGGCGCTTCCAACACGGTGTAGAGGTTAAATTAACCGCTTCAGCGAGTGTATTGAGGGATAAGCTACTGTCATTTTGCAATAAACAAAGCAGTTTTTTGTCTATTTTATCTAACATGATTGCTCTCTTGGCTTAGGTGTAAATGCTTTTTGTTATGTTTTTAATATTGGAAACCTTATTATGCAAAACATCATCATTCAAAAAAAATAATAGTGTCACCAATTCGCTTTATTATAGAATAATTTTATACAAATTAAAGAATAATAGGATAAATAGCACATCAAATAGACTAAACCTATAAAAATAAAACTGTTAATTATGTTATCACCTCGCTAACATGGAAAACTAAAACCTCATTTTCTTGAATTACATGAATTATCACCAAGGAGTGACTATGAAACGCGCGGTTGTCGTCTTTAGTGGTGGGCAAGACTCAACAACTTGTCTGATCCAAGCCTTAGAAAATTATGATGAGGTGCATTGTGTCACTTTCGATTATGGACAACGACATCGTCAAGAAATTGAAGTTGCGCTGAAATTAAGTGCATCATTAGGCGCAACAGCCCATAAAGTTTTAGATGTCACATTACTCAATGAATTAGCCGTGAGTAGTTTGACGCGAAATAACATCCCTGTCCCTGATTTTGAAAAAAGCGAGGCGAGTGGATTACCGAGTACCTTCGTACCTGGGCGCAATATCTTATTTCTGACCCTAGCAGCAATTTACGCTTATCAGGTCCAAGCAGAAGCAGTGATCACTGGCGTATGCGAAACCGATTTTTCAGGTTACCCCGATTGCCGTGATGAATTTGTTAAAGCGCTTAATCACGCTGTCACTCTTGGTTTAGCAAAGGATATTCGCTTCGAGACGCCCCTTATGTGGCTAAACAAAGCCCAAACTTGGGCGTTAGCTGATAGTTACGGTCACCTTAACACCATCAAAGAACAAACGCTAACTTGCTATAATGGTATTCAAGGCGATGGCTGCGGTGAATGTGCAGCCTGCCATTTAAGAAGCAATGGCTTAAACGAATACTTAAACCAAAAAGAAGCTGTAATGCAGTCATTAAAACAACTACAAGCTAAATAATGCAGCAAGCAAGTTTACCTACCTGATAATCAAGATCAGGTAGGCTTTCATTTAATTAACTAATAAAATCATCAATAACCGCATTAAATGACTCCAGCTTCTCACGCAGCTCTTCATCAATCACAATCGCTTTATTAGTTAGGTTATCAATAAATACGAAAGTGACATAAGCATCAGAGACGACTTCTGATTGCCCTGCTTTATTACGAATAATTTGTTGATAGCACACCGCGCTTTTAGAACCGATTTTATCCATCCGTGTCACAACAGTGAGTTCATCCCCCAGCAATACCCCCTGAATATAGTTCACATTGATATTCACGGCAGCCATGGTTAAATTGCTTTGTATTGCCCAACTGATAAAGTTGCGCTTATTCATCCACTCCCAGCGGTCTGCCTCGTAGAACTCTAAATAGCGTGCATTGTTTACGTGCTGGAATACATCAATATGATAACCATGAACTTTAATCTTTGTTGTCATAACTACTCCGACCAGTTTATATTCCGATAACATAAAAATAACAAATGTACGGGAAATATGCTGAATAAATATCACGAATAAGACTTAGCTCTCAAATTATTTACCATAAAACAGTAAATCAGATTAATAAATAGCCATATCATAAGTAGCTCCCCAATCATTCGAATGAGGAGCCATGACATCAAAGCATGAGTTTATTCTTATTTTTTTCTAAAAACGCAGGGCCAATTCCTTGGACTTCCAAAATATTTTCTATGGTATTAAACGCACCGTATTTTTCCCGGTACTCGACAATAGCTTTTGCTTTTTGTTTGCCAATACCATTCAATTTTTGAGCCAGCTCTTCTGCCGTTGCGTTATTAATACTCACTTTATTTGATTGGTTGATATCAATACCTTTTACGCTTTCTGTAGATTCAGTTGGCTGAGAGTGTGTTATTGCGTTTTTCTCTGCTGTGTTTTTTTTCGCCCATGTTAAAGATGAAAAGCCCCCCAATAATGCTAAGCATAATGCTGTCGCTAAACTACGTTTAACAATTGTTTTCCATGACATGATGTTTCTCCTATGTATGTAGAGACATCACAGTGCCAGAAAAAAATCATCTCGGCATTTTGCGAAAAATAAAAATGCGAAAGGCCACCCAAAGGTGGCCTTTTAATAATATGCTTACAACTTAAATTGCGAAGCTACTCGCAATTATTCAAGATTCAGAACTTCAATTTTCGCATTTTCACGTAAATTAAGCATCAACGCTTCATTCACAGCAGAGCTCATCACACCTTGGTATTCACGGGATAACTGTTTCAGCTCGTCTTCCGTTGGCTGGCCTAAAGTCACTTTATCCAACTGAATAACAACATAGTTGTCAGATTCATCACGTGCAATAGAGTAGGCAGGCTTACCATCAACAGGTTGAGCCATGTCCATTGCTGTGTTAATCGTCGCGGTTTGTGGCATTAAACGCGAAACAGTTTGCACGCCAGTAAATTTAACGCCCGCTGTACTTAACGCTTCTTCGCCTTTACCAGCTTTCAAGTCAGCAAGTAGCTTGTCTGCGGTTGCTTTTAGTTCTGCATCGGCTTTCTGGCGCTTAACTAATGTTTCAATCGCAGGTTTAACTGTTTCAAACGGCTCTGTGCTTTCTGGTTTGTACTCAGTCACACGAACAACAAATGCACGGTCACCTTCAACGTTAATTACGTCAGAGTTAATCCCTTTAGAACCATTTTTATCAACTAGACGGTCGCTAAAGACTTCATTGATAACTTTAGGGAAATTTAACGCCGCAGGTGGATTGTTACGATCAAACCAATCTGTTGTCACCATTTTCAAGCCAGAAACAGATTCAACTGAAACTAATGATTCCATATCGCTTGTGGCAGCCTCACTGACTTTCTGTTGTAAGTCATAGAACTGCTTGATGTTTTTATCTTGCAGCAAGCTAACTTTGATGGTTTCAGAAACTTGTTCAAACGGTTTTGTTGACTCAGGCTTAATATCATCTAAACGGAAAACAACGTAGTTATCCTGCGCTTTAACTGGTGCCGAAAGTTGGCCTTTTTCTGTTAAGTTTGCAGTGATAATTTCGCTCGGCGTTGAAGCGGCCTCCATCCAACCAATCAGGCCTTTGTTACCCGCACTGAATTTATCCGTTGATTTTTCAGCCGCTAGCGTTGCAAAATCTGCACCTGCTTTGATTTCATTGATGATGTCGTTCGCTTCTTTTTCTGAAGCTACTTGGATCATGCTGTATTGTTTTTGCTCTGCCTGAGTGTAATTTTTCAGGTTTTGCTCATAATACGTTTTCACTTCTTCATCAGAAACCGTGGCTTCTGGCATAGATGCTGCGTCCATTTCAACATAGCTGACTTTCACTTTTTCCGGTGAAATAAAACTATTTTGATTCGCATCGTAGTATGCTTTCAGCTCTTCTTCAGATATCGTTTGTTTCGCTTGCACATCAGCTAAGGACAAAGTTGCAGTGCGAATTTCACGCTCTTGCATAAATAATTCAGCATATGCTTTAACTTCTGATGGTAAAGCGAAGTCCGTCCCAGTAAAAGATTTCCCTAGCTGAGCACGTGTTAAATCTTGGCGAATTTGTGCCGCAAAACTATCCGCATTGATGTTATAACGACTTAAGATTTCGCGATATTTGTCGCTATCAAACCGACCATCAGTTTGGAAGATTGGCATAGAGAAAATGGATTGCTCAATCTGTTGATCGCTTGCTGAGAGATTCAGTTCATTAGCATATTGATTAATCAATTCATTGTTAATCAAATTATCAAGCGCTTGGCGACGCAGCAAATTCATGCTTTCTTCATTACTCGCCACTTCAGAGAATTTATCTCCCAAGTATTCTTGTAATGATTGGCGTTCCTGCTGAAAAGCCTGCTGTAACTGTTCCTTGCTAATTGGCTGCCCATTAACTTCTGCTGCTTTGTTGGCACTATTGCCACCTAAGCCGCCCATCATAACGCCTGTCAGCACGAATGACAGCATAATGAGCCCTAGCAAAATTTTAATAAAAGGACTGTTGGCCTTCGTGCGTAGATTTTCCATCATAAAAAGGCTTAACTCCGCTTTGTTGAATTCAATTTCTTAATAATACGCTAATCTTAACTCAGAAAGAAAAAAAAAAGCGCACCATGGAAATGGTGCGCTTATATATTAGCTGATTAAAGGCATTCCGTCAGTTTGAGTTTTTGCAAAAATGCAAGAAAGACAAACTAAAATACTTAATTAGCTATTAACAGCGTCTTTAAGACCCTTGCCTGGACGGAAAGCTGGAACTTTCGCCGCAGCGATTTTAATCTCTTTGCCCGTTTGTGGGTTACGGCCTGTACGTGCAGCACGCTCACGAACAGTGAAATTACCAAAGCCAACTAAAGCAACATCGTCTCCTTTACTCAAAGAACTCGTTACAGTAGCAACGAACGCGTCAACAACGCGACCTGCAGCAGCTTTAGAAATATTCGCATCAGAAGCGATTTGATCAATCAGTTGAGCTTTATTCACTCTTATCATCCCCATTATTAGTTGGACTATAAACCATCAAATTAACTATAGCAGCTAGCTTCTATTCGTACAGCTAATTAATGATTTAGCCGTTATATCAATCCTGATTACCAATGGCAAGAGAACAGATTGCATACAAACAATTATCAGAATCATCGCTAAATTAACGATGAAAAAAAAGGCTGACAAGCCCTAAATTAGCTGTCAGCCTTAGTTTTATGCAAACTTCTTGATTCAGCTCACTCTTTTCGCTTTCTTTTTAACAACCTCAACCCCGAAAGGCGGGTTAACTAAAGCTAAAGAAAGAACTTCTTCAATGGTTTTCACTGGGTGAATTTCTAAATCAGCGATCACATTTTGAGGAATTTCTTCTAAGTCACGTTCGTTTTCTTTAGGGATTAATACGGTTTTTATTCCGCCACGGTGTGCAGCTAATAATTTTTCCTTTAACCCACCAATTGGGAAAACTAACCCTCTTAATGTGATTTCTCCCGTCATTGCCACGTCTGCACGAACTGGGTTACCTGTTAAACAAGAAACCAAGGCTGTTGACATCGCAATACCTGCGCTTGGGCCATCTTTTGGTGTTGCACCTTCAGGAACGTGAACGTGGATATCGCGTTTCTCATAGAAATCGCTGTTAATACCCAGTTTTTCAGCACGAGCTCTCACCACGGTTAAGGCCGTCTGGATTGACTCTTGCATTACTTCACCTAAAGAACCTGTATAAGTCAACTTGCCTTTACCTGGTACACACGCAGTTTCAATGGTAAGTAAGTCCCCACCCACTTCAGTCCACGCTAAACCAGTCACCTGGCCGACACGGTTTTCAGTATCTGCTTGGCCGTAGTCGAAGCGACGAACCCCCAGATAATCTTTTAAATTATCTGCGTTGATTTCGATGTGTTTGAGTTTTTTATCCATTAATAATGCTTTAACGGCTTTACGACACAATTTCGAAATTTCGCGCTCTAAACCACGCACACCCGCTTCACGCGTATAGTAACGAATAATGCTCATTAATGCGCTATCATCGATCGTTAATTCGCCTTTTTTCAAGGCATTACGTTCAATTTGTTTCGATAATAAATGTTTTTTAGCAATATTCAGTTTTTCGTCTTCGGTATAACCTGAAAGGCGAATCACTTCCATACGATCCAGTAGTGGCGCAGGGATATTCATCGAGTTTGACGTTGCAACAAACATAACGTCAGACAAGTCGTAATCCACTTCTAAATAGTGGTCGTTAAACGCGATATTTTGTTCTGGATCAAGCACTTCTAATAATGCTGATGCAGGGTCTCCGCGCATGTCTGAAGACATTTTGTCTATTTCATCCAGCAGGAACAGTGGGTTTTTCACCCCAACTTTTGCCATTTTCTGGATAAGTTTACCTGGCATTGAACCAATATAGGTACGACGGTGACCACGGATTTCTGCTTCGTCACGCACACCACCTAACGCCATGCGGGTGTATTGGCGACCCGTTGCCTTCGCAATAGATTGACCCAAAGAGGTTTTACCAACCCCTGGAGGCCCTACCAAGCAAAGAATTGGCCCTTTGATTTTACTGACACGGCTTTGTACTGCCAGATACTCTAAAATACGGTCTTTAACACGCTCAAGGCCATAATGATCGGTATCCAACACTTCTTGTGCTTTAACTAAGTCTTTTTTGACTTTGCTACGCGCATGCCATGGTACTTGCACCATCCAGTCGATATAACTACGGACAACCGTGGCCTCTGCAGACATTGGAGACATCATTTTCAGCTTCTGCAATTCTGCTTCTGCTTTTTCTTGTGCCTCTTTTGGCATTTTCGCTTCTTCGATTTTACGTTTTAGCGATTCATATTCATCTGGCGCGTCATCCATTTCACCCAGTTCTTTCTGAATAGCTTTCATTTGCTCATTCAGATAGTACTCGCGCTGACTTTTTTCCATCTGCTTTTTAACGCGATTACGGATGCGTTTTTCGACTTGCAGTAATTCTGTTTCTGACTCCATCATCGCCATCAGGAACTCAACACGTTCAGCAATATTTGCCATTTCAAGAACGCGCTGTTTATCCGCTAATTTTAGCGGCATGTGGGATGCAATAGTGTCTGCAAGTTTATCAAGCTGGTCTTGCTCTATCGAGTGCAATGCAGTCAGCACTTCTGGTGGAATTTTTTTGTTGAGCTTAATATAGCTTTCAAACTGGCTCACAATGGTGCGATACAGCACTTCATTTTCTTTTTCATCAAGAATTGATGCTGGAGTGCCCGCTGTGGTTTCGTCGTAAACGGCACCTTCAGCGTGTTTATCTTGTTCGGATGCTAAATACTCAGCTTGCGCGAGGAAATACTCGCCGTTATCCGTCAAGCTAGTAATACGCGCACGTCTTAAGCCTTCAACTAAGACTTTCACTGTGCCGTCTGGCAGTTTTAGCATCTGAATAACGGATGCAACTGTACCAACAGCAAATAAATCGTTCACCCCTGGCTCATCAGTCGAGGCTTCTTTTTGCGCAACCAGCATCACTTGTTTGTCATGATCCATCGCTGCTTCCAGACTGTGAATGGATTTTTCACGTCCAACAAACAGTGGGATCACCATATGTGGGTATACCACTACATCACGCAGAGGCAATACTGGTATTTCAATGCGTTCGGAACGCTCTGGATTCATAAAGCTCTCTCTTCGTTTAGCTCACGCTAGTTTAAGGGTTTCTGTCTCTCGCTTGAAAAATATTCTCAAAAACAAGGAAACCACACCTCAGAATATAAACTATATGGGGACAAGATTTTAGCATTCAATGGGTAGTTAAACATAAAAAACAAAATGAGGGATATCCCTCATTTTGTTTGATTGTTTATTGAACGCTTTCTTAAAGATTAGTTATCACCTGAAGCTTGAGCATCTGGCTTGCTGTAGATCAACAAAGGTTCTGATTGTTCGTTAATGACATTTTCATCAACGACGACTTTTTCGACATCCGTCATAGAAGGAAGGTCATACATGGTATTTAACAGAGCAGCTTCAACAATTGAACGCAAGCCACGGGCACCCGTTTTACGTGCCATCGCTTTTTTCGCAATAGCTTTTAACGCTTCTTCTCGAAACTCAAGTTCAGTTCCCTCAAGACTAAACAGCGCTTGGTACTGTTTAGTTAATGCATTTTTCGGCTCTTGTAAAATTTGAATTAGCGCTTCTTCGCTCAGCTCAGTCAACGTAGCAACCACTGGCAGACGACCAATAAACTCCGGAATTAAACCGAATTTAATTAAATCTTCTGGCTCAGCTTGTGTTAATAATTCACCTTCTGTTGCTTTGTCTGACTCGCCTTTTACTTCTGCCGCGAACCCAATACCTGAACGGGTATTTAAACGCTGACCAATCACTTTATCTAAACCAGCAAATGCACCACCACAAATAAACAGAATCTTCGAGGTATCTACCTGTAAAAACTCTTGTTGTGGATGCTTACGCCCACCTTGTGGAGGAACAGCCGCAACGGTACCCTCGATAAGTTTCAAAAGTGCTTGCTGCACACCTTCACCCGAAACATCGCGGGTAATGGATGGGTTATCAGATTTACGAGAAATTTTATCAATTTCATCGATATACACGATACCACGCTGCGCTTTTTCTACGTCATAGTCACATTTTTGCAGTAATTTTTGGATGATATTTTCGACGTCTTCACCCACATAACCTGCTTCGGTTAATGTCGTGGCATCGGCCATAGTAAATGGCACATCCAAATAACGTGCTAAGGTCTCAGCCAGCAGCGTTTTACCACTCCCCGTTGGACCAATTAACAAGATATTACTTTTGCCTAATTCGACACCATCACTGGTTTTGTCGCCATTACGCAAGCGCTTGTAATGGTTATAAACCGCAACCGCCAAGACTTTTTTCGCTTTTTCTTGACCGATGACGTAATCATCAAGGTGTTGCCTAATTTCATGTGGCGTAGGCAGTTCACTGCGCTCACGGTGTGGCGCAAGTTCTTTAATTTCTTCACGGATGATATCAAGACATAAGTCTACGCATTCATCACAGATATAGACTGACGGACCGGCAATCAGCTTACGTACTTCGTGCTGACTTTTTCCGCAGAAAGAACAGTAAAGCAGTTTACCCGTTCCCTCTTTGCGTTTCTCTGTCATCAGTTGACCTCACTTTTATCCATATTGCCTTGTTTTTGTTTGATTAAAACAGGAAACACAGCAACGATTTTCTTAAAATAGTTTATGGTATGAATTAATTATACCAAAAGTTAACCAATTAGCGGCTACTATAAATTTGGTCGACTAAACCGTACTCTTTCGCTTCATTAGCTGACAAGAAACGGTCACGCTCAGTGTCACGGCTGATTTCTTCAATGGACTTACCCGTGTGGTGAGCCATGAGTTCATTCATACGAGTTTTCACTTTTAAAATTTCTTGTGCATGGATTTCAATATCCGTTGCTTGGCCTTGATAGCCACCTAGCGGTTGGTGGATCATTACACGCGAATTTGGCAAGCAAAAACGCTTACCTTTTGTGCCAGCAGTCAACAAAAATGCGCCCATAGAGCACGCTTGTCCCATACAAATAGTACTAACATCTGGCTTAATAAATTGCATGGTATCATAGATAGACATACCTGCCGTAATCACACCACCTGGTGAGTTGATGTACAGTTGGATATCTTTTTCAGGGTTTTCTGCTTCAAGGAATAACATTTGAGCGACGATTAAGTTCGCCATATGGTCTTCCACTTGACCCGTCAGGAAGATGATACGTTCTTTTAATAGACGTGAATAAATATCATATGAGCGCTCACCTCGAGAGGTTTGCTCAATGACCATTGGCACAAGAGCCATTTGGGATGCTAATTGTTCCTGACCGCCAAAATGTGACATCGAAATCTCCTATTAAAAACTTTCTGGTGCTTGCGCCTAACTTGCTATCTGCTAACCATCATCTTGAGCAAAGGGAGTGTTGCAAAACAACATGTTTAAAAATACCTTTTTTTGCAAACTTTCACGATCCTCTTATTTCTCTATTTTAGCCTATATTGGACTGATTACGGGTGAAATAAGAAGAAAGTGCAGTAAACTGTGCTGAAGTCAATAAGACGCTCTTTCAATAAGTCTAACACAAGTTTGTTTACTTACACGGTATTATCCCATTAGAAAACCATAATTGATTTTCAAAAATGACGAAATAACTCTTTTGGTGGAATTCGTCTCTCTTTTGATATTTGCTCTACAAAATAGTTCAAATCGCAAGCAAAACTGAATACATGCTAGATGAAGTATTAGGGATATAATTAGGGTTTAAATGTGATTTTCAAGGTTACCCTATCTTAATTCACAAAAAAGTTGTTATTCAAAAGCTTTAATTGCAAAAAAACCCGCAGTAAGACACCGCGGGTTTTTATTTTGTACAACAAGAAATAAATTAACCAGCTTGAACTTGGTTCATCAGCTCAGTGAAATTAGTTTCTTTTTCAGTGACTTTAGCAACAGCCAGAACAGTTTCAACCGCTTGTTCTTCTAATGCTAAGTTACGAACGCTGTTCATCAGCTCTTCGTTTTTGCTGTAGTATTCGATAACTTCAGCAGGATCTTCGTATGCAGATGCCATTTCTTCGATCAGCGCTTTAACACGATCTTCGTCAGCTTTCAGTTCGTTTTTGTTGATCACTTCGCCTAACAGCAGACCGATAACAACACGGCGTTTTGCTTGTTCTTCGAACAGTTCACGTGGTAATTCCATCGCTTGTTGTTCGTTGCCACCAAAACGTTGTGCCGCTTGACGACGCAGAACATCGATTTCACCATCAACCACTGCTGCTGGAACTTCGATGTCGTTCGCTTTGATCAAACCATCAAGAACTTGTGCTTTAACACGGTTACGCACCGCATTTTTCAGCTCACGTTCCATGTTTTTACGAACTTCTGCACGCAGACCGTCTAAAGTACCATCAGCGATACCGAAACGCTTGATGAATTCTTCAGTAAATTCTGGCAGTTCACGTTGTTCTACTTTCTTCAGAACGATAGCGAATTTCGCTGCTTTACCTTTCAGGTTTTCAGCGTGGTAATCTTCTGGGAAGTTAACTTCGATATCGAACTCTTCGCCAGCTTTGTGGCCAACAACGCCGTCTTCAAAGCCAGGGATCATGCGGCCTTCGCCCATAACCAGTGCGAAATCTTCTGCTTTACCGCCTTCGAACTCTTCACCGTCGATAGAGCCTGTGAAGTTGATAGTGATGCGTGAATCAGCTGCTGCTGCCTCGTCAACTTCTTTCCACTCTGCTTGTTGTTTACGCAGAGTATCTAACATGTTTTCCAGGTCTTCGTCTTTAACAGAAACCGCTGGTTTTTCAACTTCGATAGTGTCTAAACCGGTTAATTCGATTTCTGGGTAAACTTCAAACTCAACTGCGTAAACAAAATCTTTACCATCTTCCAGTTGCTCTGGCTTGTAGCTAGGCGCACCAGCTGGGTTGATTTTGTTTTCGATGATTGCATTGATGAAGTTACGTTGCATCACATCGCCCAGAACGTCTTGCATAACAGACGCACCATAACGTTGTTTAACGATGTTCATTGGTACTTTCCCTTTACGGAAACCATCAACACGTACTTTCTTAGCAACGCTAACCAGCTCGCTATTTACTGCTTTTTCAATATCAGTGGCAGGAACGGTGATTGTTACACGACGCCCAAGGCCTTGAGTCGTTTCAACAGAAACTTGCATCTTCTTACCTCAAAATAAATCTTAGTGATCGGTCTACTCCAGAGTTATGCCATTAAGCAATTAATGGCCTTCTCCCTTCCAGAACCGGGGGCGTTACTTACGTAACGGTCAATCCCTGATATCAGAAGCGTCCCGAAACCTTACTGAAAATTAGACGCAGCATTATACCGATGACAGCGCCCTGAGTCGAGAAAAGCAGATAAAAGAAGCGATTTTTCCTCTTTATTTGTGACTTTTCTGACTAAAATTTTTATTTCCTCACGAAAATTGAAGAAAAAATACCCATCAGACTCCTTTTAGGTTTGATGGATAATTCCAATCGTCCCAAGTAAAGGCCAATTGGCTACACAAATTAACGACTAACGCCACCTACACCACGACAAGCTGGCGATTTTAACGCGGTATCTGCCAATTCATCCCATTCTTTTGGTGTATAGGTATGCAGAGCAAGAGCATGGATGCCCCCCGCTAATTCATCGGCTAAAATAGCATAAATTTCACGGTGACGGCCAAGCATTCGTTTATTTTCAAATTTATCAGTGACTAAGATGACTTTGAAATGACTTTCCGAGCCAGGTAATACATTATGTTGATGGCTTTCATTAATGACATTCAAGTGACTTGGTTCAAAAGCATCTTGTAATTTTTGGCTCACACGAGACTGCATACTTTGTGATGCATTGGCGACCATAAAATACTCCTTAATAGCGACCCGCTCTAGTATTGATAAGTTCAGTAAACTATATTGCACATCTTGATTATTGCTATCTTCTTATTATAGAAATATCCGATCATGACTTGGCAATGTTATGATATCGACACGTTAGTGCGAATTTTTTCAAAAACTGTTGTCTAATAGTTCAGGATAATTTGGCCACTCGACTTTGATATCGAGTGGCGGCTACCCGCACCATAACGAAACATTTTCAATTAGGAAAGATGAACTGGAAAAAATTATGTTAAGAAAACTGTGTTTTCCACTTTTTGCGTTGTTTCTACTTGCTGGATGTGCAACTAGCAGCAATACACTCTCACTCGAACCCAAAATAGCGTTACCCGCTAAAAATCCGACGCTGAATGCAACCTCAATTAGCGTTAGCAGCGTAGACAACCGTACCAATAAATCATTAGCGGAAGTCAATCGTAATGGTAGCCTAGTGGTGCTTAATCCATCCCGTGATCCCCGCTATTTGATGCAAGAAGCCGTTGAAAAACAGATGGCTGCTCGTGGCTTTATGGTCACTTCACCCGCCAATGTTAATTTAGTCGTTCAATTGAACAAATTGGACACTAAAGTTGCTGAAGGTAGCCTACGTCATAATATTACTGTTAATTCAAGTGTAAGCATCACAGCAACTGCACCAAATGGCTCAACAAAAACGCGCTCATTCACCCGTAATTTTAATACACAAGAATTGTTAGCGGCGAATAATGCAAAAATTGAAGCTGCAATTAATAGTGCATTAGCTGATTTAATTGCCGACATGGCATCCGATCAAGAAATTACCGATTTTATCAGACAAAATTCACGCTATTAAACGAGCGAATACCATCATTTCGTATTAAGCTATCCAAGTTAACACTTGGATAGCTTTGCGCGGTCAATACCTCTGCAGCGCTATGTATTGCAGCAAAATCACCTTAGGCTTAGAGGGAATAATGCCTCGTTTCACACTACCGAATAATATTACTTTAATCCTTTTAGGCTTCGTTTCTGGCTTACCTTTAGCGCTGACTGCAGGGACATTGCAAGCTTGGTTAACGGTTGAAAACGTTGATATCAAAACAATTGGTTTCTTTTCCTTAGTCGGGCAAGCTTATGTTTTGAAGTTTTTATGGTCTCCTATGATGGACCGTTATACACCGCCTTTTTTGGGACGTCGTAGAGGCTGGCTGTTAACCACACAAATTCTTCTTATTATTAGTATTGCCGCAATGGGATTCATGAACCCTTCTGAGCATTTATGGTATCTCGCTGCATTAGCCGTTACCGTCGCTTTTTGTTCTGCATCCCAAGATATTGTATTTGATGCTTATAAGACTGACTTGCTAAGCGCAGAAGAACGCGGAATTGGTGCTGCAACCTCAGTGATGGGCTATCGAATCAGCATGTTAGTTTCTGGTGGGTTAGCCCTTTGGCTCGCCGATAAGTTCCTTACATGGAAACAGCTTTACCTTGTCATGGCAGGGTTAATGGTCATCGGTGTTATTGCGACTTTGCTAGCCAAAGAGCCCGAAGAAAATAGCGTCCCGCCTACCTCGTTAAAAAAAGCCATCTATGAACCTCTAGCCGAGTTTTTTAGCCGTAACAACGCATGGCTCGTCTTATTATTATTAGTGTTTTATAAATTGGGCGATGCTTTTGTTATGGCGCTCAATACTAACTTTTTACTAAATGCGCTGGGCTTTAGCCTTAGTGAAGTCGGTACAGTGAATAAAACTGTCGGAATGGCTGCTACTATCATTGGTGCATTATTAGGTGGTTACTTAATGAAAAACATGAGCTTGTTTAAGGCTCTGTTTCTTTTTGGCTTGCTCCAAGGTGGGTCGAACATTGGTTATTGGTTCCTCGCTGTCACCCCGCCTCATATCATGACGATGGGCTCCATTATTTTCCTTGAGAATATTTTTTCAGGGATGGGTACCGCAGCATTTGTTGCACTGCTAATGACGCTGTGTAATAAATCCTTATCCGCAACGCAGTTTGCACTCCTCTCTGCCCTTTCTGCGGTAGGACGGGTATATATTGGCCCAGTCGCCAGTATTTTCGTCAGTAACTATGGCTGGCCACTGTTTTATTTGATCTCCATTGGCGTTGCCGTTCCAGGGATCTTATTGTTATTAGCCTGTCGCAGTTCTTTGCTATATACCCAGGCTACAGGGCTGTTCCAGCGCCGTGAGCTATACGCAAATGGCTATCGTTTCGCTGTTTATGCCCTACTTGCTGCAGTAACTTGCCTTGCGATTTGGCTACTTTCTCTATTGGCATTTTCTTTTAGTGGAATGAAAGTTTACCTATTCACCACGCAAATTGAATTTTGGCTGGCTATCCCTAGTTACCAAAATATTTTGTTTAATGCTGGGATTAGCATTGGTGCCATCAGTTTAATTATTGGGGGGAGTTTAGATTTCCTCGCTGTGCGTAAAACTGTCAAACAATAATTCTTTTTTCTCTCACATTTACTTATCTATTTAATTGATTCCCTAAGACTAACTTATTAGTTTAGGGAATCTGATCATTTAAATAAAATAGCCCTTAATCACAAAACACCTCAAAATCACCTTATGATCGTGATTGTGATCACTCATCCAATGAAAAATATTTCTTAATTGCAACTTTAAAGCCTAATATATCACATGTTAGAGACTAGTTAGATAACACGTTAACGAATAGTGCACTACTCAACCCCATTAATTAATTAATGAAAATAATCTATTATGAAAAAACTCCTTTATATTGCCGCCTTAGCTTCTGTGGCAGGTACGGCATATTCTGATGATCTTTTAGGCTATCAAAATGGTTTTGCTGATATCAACATTAACTATTTAGACTGGTCTCACCGTACTGAGACCAAAACGGAGAAAACGACTCGTAAAAAAGATTTTGCTTATGTTGAATTAGAAGGTGGAGCTAATTTTAATTGGGGTGAACTCTACGGTTTCTTTGATGTGGAAAACCCTCTCCATACACAGCATACCGATTCAGGACGTAATAAACGCTACACCATCAAAACAACAGGCCGTTTTTATTTAGGTGATACTGGTTTTAATCTGTACGGTCACGTTTACGGTACATGGTCATTGCCAGGAACAAAATATGGCGGGAATTTCCATGATGTGAATACATTATATGGTATCGGTTACAACACCGCTTTTGGTGACTTGTGGTTTAAGCCTTTTATCGCCCTAAACTATACTGATCAAACATTCTATTCTGGTAACAACGGTTATACCGCTGGGTGGGTAGCGGGTTATAATTTCAGCGCGTTTGAAGAAAACTTCATGATAACCAACTGGCACGAAATGGAATTTGCACGCAATAAACGCTACAACGGAGGAAAGCGAAATGGCATTAATGGTGCCATGGCTTTTTGGTGGAATGCGACGCCACATTTAGCTGCGGGTGTGCAATATCGCTATGCTGACAATAAATTAGGCGATACATTTTATCAAGACGCAATCATTTATACATTAAAGTATACGTTCTAATGCGTTATTGAAAATTGTATGGCGATTTATTAATTTTCTTTTTAAATCAAAATAGTAATAATTTTTCTAAACTATTTTGCCGATAAAGCGACTTAAATAGCTTTATCGGCAATAAAAAACGTAATTTCCCTTACCATATTGCTTATGATTCATATCAGTTTTGTCATTTTTTCACTTCTTTTGTATATATTTTTCTTTGAAAAATTACTAAGATAATTTAGTATTAAAGGGCTTTTATCAATATATACTTATAATCCGTATCAATTTTAACTTTTTCTTTATAAGTTCTTTACATGTGATCATATTAACATAAAGAGCTAACAATTCCGTTTCTTTGCCTTACAATCATTTACACTCGCATAACCTTACCGTAAAATGCCCGCACTGATGAAACGACAATTAGAATCTTGTCATTTGGGGTCGTGGATGAGACTTATGAACTACAAAAAAAGTATCGGAGCAATCTCACTCGTTGTAGCAACCTTATTATTAGGTGGTTGCGACATGGTGTTGATGGATCCAAAAGGCGCCGTAGGCGTAAAACAAAAAGAGCTAATTCTTATTGCAATTGGCTTAATGCTGCTTGTTGTTATTCCCGTTATTTTTATGACGATTATCTTCGCCAGAAAATATCGTGAATCCAACACGTCTGCTACATACCGTCCAAACTGGGCTCACTCAAATAAAATTGAGTTAGTCTGCTGGACTGTTCCTATCATCATTATCATCATTCTGGGTGCTATCACTTGGAAGACGACACATGAGCTGGACCCGTATCAGCCATTAGTGAGTGATCAGGAACCTGTCACAATCGAAGTTATTTCAGCTGACTGGAAATGGATCTTTATCTATCCAGAGCAAGGTATTGCTACAGTTAACGAAATCGCATTCCCTACTGGTGTGCCAGTTAACTTCAAAATCACGTCTGATTCGGTGATGAACTCGTTCTTCATTCCATCTTTAGGTGGCCAAATCTACGCGATGGCAGGTATGCAAACTAAACTTCACTTAATCGCCAATGAACCAGGCACCTATAAAGGCTTCTCTGCAAGCTACAGTGGCCATGGCTTCTCTGATATGAAGTTCAATGCGATTGCAACCCCTGACCGCCAAGGCTTTGATGAGTGGGTACAAAAGGTAAAAGCGTCTCCTAAGACAATGGATACAATGCAGGCATTCGACGAAGTCGCTAAGCCAAGCACAAATGTTCCTGTTACCTACTTCTCTAGCGTGAAACCTAACCTTTATAACGATATCGTTCTGAAGTTTGGTCATGAGCACCATAAAGGTCACGCTCCTGTAGAAACCAAAGAAGAATCTACAGGTCATTCTATGCATATGAGCCATAATGCTCATGCAGCAGGCGCTGAGGAATAAGGGCATGTTCGGAAAATTAACACTAGATGCAGTTCCGCTCCACGAGCCGATCATCGTTGTCACACTGATTGCTATTGTCCTTGGTGGGCTTGGCTTAGTCGGTGTGATCTCCTATTTCGGTAAATGGAAATGGCTGTGGAAAGAGTGGTTAACCTCGGTTGACCATAAAAAAATTGGTGTCATGTACATCATTGTAGCGATGGTTATGTTGTTCCGTGGTTTTGCGGATGCCATCATGATGCGTGGTCAGCAAGTGCTTGCTTCTGCTGGGCAAGAGGGCTTTTTAAACCCTCATCACTATGACCAAATCTTTACCGCACACGGCGTTATCATGATTTTCTTCATGGCAACTCCATTTGTTGTCGGTTTGATGAACCTCGTTGTACCTCTGCAAATTGGTGCGCGCGACGTTGCCTTCCCATTCCTTAACTCATTGAGCTTCTGGTTCTTTGTAGTTGGTGTTGTCTTAATCAACATCTCTTTAGGGGTAGGTGAATTCGCACAAACAGGTTGGTTAGCTTATCCGCCATTATCAGGCTTGGAGTACAACCCAGGGGTCGGGGTCGATTACTGGCTCTGGAGTCTCCAGATATCGGGTATTGGTACGTTATTAACAGGGGTTAACTTCATCGCCACGATTATCCGTATGCGTACTCCGGGTATGTCGATGATGAAAATGCCTGTATTCAGCTGGGCTGCGTTATGTACTAACGTATTGATTGTTGCTGCTTTCCCTATTTTAACCGTCACTCTGACGCTTCTGACGTTAGACCGTTATTTAGGTACCCATTTCTTCACTAACGATATGGGTGGCAACATGATGATGTACATCAACCTGATTTGGGCATGGGGTCACCCTGAGGTGTATATCCTTGTTCTACCAGTGTTCGGTGTGTTCTCTGAAGTTGCAGCAACCTTCTCGAAAAAACGTTTATTCGGTTATACCTCATTAGTTTGGGCAACAATCGTTATCACCGTTATGTCCTTCATCGTATGGCTGCACCACTTCTTTACGATGGGTTCAGGTGCGAACGTAAACGCCTTCTTCGGTATCGCCACCATGATTATCGCAATCCCAACAGGGGTTAAGATCTTCAACTGGCTGTTTACTATGTACCAAGGTCGCATTGAGTTTAAATCACCAATGCTGTGGACTATTGGTTTCATTATCACCTTCTCTGTAGGTGGTATGACAGGTGTTCTGTTAGCTGTACCGGGTGCAAACTTTGTTCTGCACAACAGTCTATTCCTGATTGCTCACTTCCATAACGTTATCATTGGTGGTGTGGTGTTCGGATGCTTCGCGGGTATGACTTACTGGTTCCCGAAAGCTTACGGCTTTACACTGAATGAAAAATGGGGTGTCCGTGCATTCTGGTTCTGGATCATCGGTTTCTTCTTAGCATTCATGCCGTTATACATTCTGGGCTTTATGGGGATGACTCGTCGTTTAAGCCAGAATATTGACCCGACCTACCACACAATGTTGGTTGTTGCTGCAGGCGGTGCTGCGTTAATCGCTATCGGTATTGCATGCCAAGTTATCCAAATCATTGTGAGTATTCGTGACCGCCATGAAAACCGTGATTTAACGGGAGATCCATGGGGTGGACGTACTCTTGAGTGGGCAACTTCTTCACCACCACCATTCTATAACTTTGCGATTGAACCACACGTTCAAACTCGTGATGCTTGGTGGGATTTGAAAGAAAAAGGTCTTGCTCATAAGAAACCAACTTCATATGAAGAAATTCATATGCCGAAAAATACTGGCGCTGGCGTTATCATCGCAGCATTTAGCTTAGTTTTAGGTTTCGCAATGATCTGGCACATCTGGTGGATGGCAATCATTGGTTTCGGTGGAATGATCGTAACTTGGATTGCAAAAAGCTTCGACGAAGATGTTGATTACTACGTACCTGTGGCTGAAATCGAAGAAATCGAGAATAAGCACTTTGAAGAATTACGTAAGGCAGGTGTGAACGATGTCAACTAATACAATGACTAACCAAAATATCGCCCATGCTGAGCATGGGCACCACGATGCAGGTGGCACTAAAGTATTCGGTTTCTGGCTCTATATCATGAGCGACTTGATCCTGTTTGCTTGTTTGTTTGCAACCTATGTTGTTTTGGCTGATGGAACTGCTGGCGGTCCCGCTGGTAAAGATATCTTCAGTCTGAAGTTCGTATTAGGCGAAACCTTCTTACTGTTAGTAAGTAGTATTACTTACGGCTTCGCTATGATTGCGATGCATAAAGGAAAAATCGGTGCAGTTAACTTATGGCTGTTCGCGACATTCCTGTTAGGCCTTGGCTTCGTTATCATGGAAGTCTATGAGTTCCACGAACTGATCGCTGAAGGCTTTGGCCCTGACCGTAGTGGTTTCTTATCTGGTTTCTTTGCACTGGTTGCAACGCACGGTCTGCACGTTTCTGCGGGTCTGATTTGGATTGTTATCATGATGATTCAAGTCACTCGTCGTGGTTTGACTGACGTTAACAAAACACGTTTGAACTGCCTGAGCCTGTTCTGGCACTTCTTAGACGTGGTTTGGATCTGTGTATTTACCGTTGTTTATCTTCTGGGGGCTATTTAAATGAGTCATGCAAAAGATGCTCACACTGGAGCAAGCCACGGTAGCGTTAAGACATACCTGATTGGCTTTATTCTGTCAGTTATCCTAACGGTTATCCCGTTCTGGATGGTGATGGAAGGCACAGCGACGACGTCAACAATCCTTTGGACTGTTGTCGGTATGGCAGTCGTGCAAATCTTCGTTCACTTAGTATGTTTCTTACATATGAATACCTCATCTGATGAGCGTTGGAACTTGGTTGCATTTCTGTTCACCATGCTTATTGTCGGCATCGTTGTTGTCGGCTCGCTGTGGATTATGTACAACCTGAACATCAATATGATGCTCGACTAAAGAGTTGCCGATATGTTTAAGCAATACCTGCAAGTGACCAAACCAGGAATTATATTCGGAAACTTGATTTCTGTGATCGGCGGTTTTCTTTTGGCCTCAAAAGGGTCAATTGATTACCCGCTGTTCGTTGCGACTTTGCTGGGTGTATCACTGGTCGTGGCTTCTGGTTGTGTTTTCAACAACTACATCGACCGTGATATCGACCGTATCATGGAAAGAACTAAGAATCGCCCTTTAGTTAAAGGGCTGATTGACCCGAAAGTTAGCCTGATTTACGCCGCTGCATTAGGTATTGCTGGTATGGTGCTGCTACTCGTAGCAGCCAATGCCTTGGCAATGCTACTTGCAGTCATCGGTTTCATTGTTTATGTAGGCATTTATAGCCTGTATATGAAACGTAAGTCAGTCTATGGCACGCTAATTGGCAGCTTGTCTGGCGCAGCACCACCCGTTATCGGTTACTGCGCTGTCACCAATGAATTTGATGCAGGGGCTCTAATCCTGTTATTAATTTTCAGTTTGTGGCAGATGCCTCACTCGTATGCCATTGCCATTTTCCGCTTTAAGGATTACAAAGCCGCGAACATTCCCGTGTTACCGGTGATTAAAGGAATTTCTGTCGCTAAGACACATATTTTCCTGTACATCCTTGCGTTTATGGTTGCAACGTTAATGTTAGCTATCAGCGGATACGCGGGCTATAAGTATTTGGTCGTGGGTGCAGCAGTTAGCTTGTGGTGGCTGGGTATGGCGATTTCAGGTTTCAAAACCGAGAACGACGACCGAGTCTGGGCAAGAAAACTATTCATTTTCTCAATCGTAGCAATTACTGCATTGAGTGTAATGATGTCTGTTGATCCTACCGTTTCAACCGATACTGTTATAGCTCTCGTCAGATAACCTATCTGCTCTCTGATGATAACAATGTCTAAACGGCGGGCTTTCCCCGCCGTTTTTATTTGTCTCTGATGGCTTTTACAACTCACTTTTACGCATTCTGCCTATCCTTATGAATCTATTTTATGGTTAAATAGCCCCTTGCTATTATAAGCTAGATATAAAATGCACTATTAAAAATGGCTAATAAGCTGATATTTCAACATATTTTTAATGTAATCAGACACTATCTAAAATAGTTTGAATTACTAATATGTGAGACCTAGCTAGCTAAGAGAAGCCAATACCGCTACAGCTCGAAATATGAAGAATAAAAATGAACGATAACAAAATGACATCAGCAGAGCTCAGATCCACGTGGGGATTAGGTTCTGTGTTCTCCTTGCGAATGCTTGGTATGTTTATGGTTTTACCCATTTTGACCAGCTATGGAATGCACTTACAAGGGGCAAATGAATTTTTAGTGGGCATTGCCATTGGTATTTATGGCCTTAGCCAAGCACTTTTTCAGATCCCTTTTGGCTTGATGTCAGACAAAATCGGTCGTAAGCCACTCATTGTTATTGGCTTAATCATTTTTATTATTGGGAGTATTATTGCAGCGCTCAGTAACTCAATTTGGGGTATTATTATTGGCCGCGCATTGCAAGGCGCTGGTGCGATTTCAGCAGCTGTCATGGCGTTACTATCTGATTTAACCCGCGAACAAAATCGCACCAAAGCAATGGCATTTCTAGGGATAAGCTTTGGGTTAACTTTTGCGATTGCGCTTGTTTTAGGGCCTATCATTACCCATCTAATTGGGCTAAATGGTTTATTTTGGGGGATAGCCCTACTTGCCGTTGGCGCGATTGCACTCACCATTTTTGTTGTACCAAACACCAACACCCATGTTTTGAACCGTGAATCTGCCTTTGTGAAAGGCAATTTAAAAACCGTTTTAGCTCAGCCTCAATTATTAAAATTAAATATCGGTATTTTGTGCCTACATACATTGCTAATGTCGAGCTTTGTTGCTCTGCCACTGATTATGACAAAAGCAGGCTTTCTCGCCCAAGATCACTGGAAAGCCTATTTGGTCACAATGCTAATTTCCTTTGTGACTGTTTTGCCTTTTATAATCTACGCAGAAAAATATCGTAAAATGAAGCAAGTCTTCCTGGCCTGCATCGCACTATTGGCAGTTGCAGAAATCACATTGTGGTTCTCAGGTAGCCAGTTATGGATCATCATCCTTGGCTTACAGATCTTTTTTATTGGCTTCAATATTATGGAAGCCATTTTGCCATCATTGATTAGTAAGGAAGCACCCGCAGGCTATAAAGGAACCGCGATGGGGGTTTATTCCACCAGCCAATTTTTAGGTGTCGCACTTGGGGGGATTGTCGGTGGATGGTTATATAATTTTGAAGGGGCAAATACTGTCTTTATTGGTGGTTTGATCCTGACAATCCTTTGGTTTGTCGTTAGTCTAACCATGAAACAACCGCCATACGTCAGTAGTATTCGTATCGAATTGCCCACACACTTAAAAAATACTCGCGCCCTAGAACAAAAGCTACGAGCTCAAAATGGGGTTATGGAAGCTTTAGTTGTCGACGAGGAATTAAGTGCCTACGTTAAAGTTGATCGAAAAATCATTAATCGCGAGCAACTGGAAGCGATTATTCAGCAATAAAAAATAGGCCTGCAAAATTGTAGGCCTATTTTTATTGATAACTTACTCGTCGTAATTAATCACGGAAGTTATTAAATTGGAAAGGCTGGCCTAAATTCCCGCCACGCACTAGTGCCATAACCGACTGTAAATCATCGCGTGCTTTACCTGTCACTCGCACTTGGTCACCCTGAATTTGCGCTTGGACTTTCAGTTTGCTGTCTTTGATTAACTTAATGATTTTTTTAGCAATAGCCGCATCGATGCCTTGTTTGAACGTCACTTCAACGCTATAAGTTTTCCCACTATGAACAATATCGTCAGGGACATTTAGCACTGCGCCATCAATACCACGCTTCGCCATTTTCTCCCTTAAAATATCGACCAGTTGGAGGACTTGGAAATCCGATTCACTGGTGATTTTTACTGATTCATTTTTATCGTTAAGTTCAAAGCTTGCTTCAACATTTTTAAAGTCCCAGCGGCTCGTAAGCTCGCGCTGCGCATTCTCTACCGCGTTACGCACTTCATTCATTTCAACTTCAGACACAATATCAAATGATGGCATTGTTCAGACCTCTAAGGATATTTTTTGTTGCATGCATGATAACGTTTTTAGCCACTGCACTTCAAGTTATCAGGGCTCTCTCCTTCCTTACGCTATAATTAACGCACACTAAGGTATATACTTGGTTAGATAGCCAATGTCAGAGATGACAAGGTGTCAGAGCACATATTTCAGAGGGACACTATGAAAATAACCCTGATCGGTTGTGGTGCTATCGGTAAGCTTTGGCTTGCTGGCCTCACCTTACAAGGCCATGATACTCAAGGCTGGCTGCGTGTGGCTCAGCCCGATTTGTTTGTCGATGTGAATGAACCTGGTGGACGTACTTTTCGCGAACTCATTCCTTGTAATAATATCAATCATCTACAAACCAGTGAACTGGTGATTGTCTGCTTAAAAGCATGGCAAGTTTCCGATGCCTTATTGCCTCTACTTGGCAATATTCCTGAAAAAACACCCATTTTACTCCTCCATAATGGAATGGGGACAATAGAAGAGCTGGCACCTTTGCGACACCCCGTTTTAGCAGGTGTGACAACCCATGCGGCTTGGCAAGAAAACAACCAAGTATTTCATGTTGCTCACGGAATGACACATATTGGGGCAATCAATTCACAAGCACAAGCTTATTACCCTATTGCAGATATCCTACATGAAGCACTTCCTGACGTTGCTTGGCACAATCAGATTTTGACCACCTGTTGGCGAAAACTGATCGCTAATTGTGCTATCAACCCTCTCACGGTAGAACATAATTGTAAAAATGGTGAATTAACTTACCACACAGAGCAAATTTCACGGGTTATTGATGAAATCTGCCACGTTATGGCAGCAGAAGGGTTACACACCGATAAAACAGAACTGACTGAGTATATTAATGGCATTATTCAAAATACCGCTAATAACTACTCGTCCATGTTACAGGATATTCGCAATAATCGTCGCACAGAGATTGATTACATCACGGGATTTTTAATCAAACAAGCCCGAGCTCATGGCCTAAATACCCCTGAAAATGACCGTTTATATCATTTAGTCAAAAATAGAGAACAACAATATGACGACTTCCGTTCTAATTTGCATCACCCATGGTAGTGAAGAGATTGAAATTGTCACTACTGCGGATTTATTAGTCAGAGCAGGCATTCAAGTCACTCTTGCTAGTGCTAATGAAGACGGCTCCCTGCAAATCACCGCCTCACGGGGTATGAAAATCGTCGCAGACATCCCATTAATTAAAGTGGCTGATGAACCTTTTGACGCTATCGTTCTACCTGGCGGCATCCAAGGCGCTGAAATATTTCGTGATAGCCCATTAGTCGTTGAAAAAGTTCGCCGTATGCATCTGGACGGTAACATTGTTGCAGCAATCTGTGCTGCCCCTGCCATTGTATTAGAACACCACCAACTATTTCCCCTTGGTAATATGACCTGCTATCCGTCGATGAAAGATAAAATTCCTGCGAGTAAATGGGTTGATCGCCGAGTTTACTTTGATGAACGCGTCAATTTGTTGACCAGCCAAGGGCCCGCTACGTCCTTTGATTTTGCATTAAAACTAATTGAATTATTAGTTGGTCGAGAAATCGCAGGAATCGTTGCTGGGCAGCTTGTTTTACCGAATGGAATCAACGACTATTTGGAAGATAAACCCTCTATTCATACCCACCATGAATAATTGG